>JACNHM010000276.1 GCA_014383605.1 Chloroflexota bacterium | reverse complement strand
TTATACCACGGAATAATCTTTTGTGCAAGTCTTGACAAAGATGGCTGGCTGTGCTATATTCGACCACGAAGGCATCGTGTGCAGAGGATTTTTCAATGGCCGAAACAGAACGGCGACCCAATTCCTTTAGTTTGCTTGTGAGTCTCATTGACCGGCCGGCGAAGGCGCTGGCGGAGATCGCGGCCCACCCCCGCTGGCGGTGGGTGCTGCCCGTCCTCCTACTGGTTGGGGCGATGATCGCTTCCACCGTGCTCAGCAGCCCGCTGACCACCGAGCAGGCGCAGCGGGTTGTGGAACAGCAGTTGGCGGCTCTGCCCGCGGA
This sequence comes from Chloroflexota bacterium, assembly GCA_014383605.1. The sequence goes on along the minus strand of JACNHM010000276.1, from coordinate 21,685 downwards.
GCAGGCGGAGATGGCGCGCACGCAGGTCGCCCGCTTGCAGCAGCCGGCGGTGATGCTGGCGATGTCTATCGGCGCAGGTCTGCTGGGCCTGATCCTGTCCTGGCTGTTGGCTTCGGCCATCCTCTATTTCAGTGTGCTCATCGCCAGCGGCGACGTGAACTTCAACGGTCTGTTCGCCACGCTGCCCTGGATCTGGCTGCCCTTCGCCCTGCGCGACGTCGTGCAGACCGGCTACATCCTTTACAGGAACGCACTGATCGTTAACCCAGGGCTGTCCTACTTCGCCTCCACGGGCAAGCCTGTGGAGGATGCCCAGAACCTGTTCTACAACGTGCTGGGCCACGTTGATCTGTTCACCCTCTGGCATTTGGGGCTGGTGTTCGCTGTGTTGTGGGTTCTGCCTCGTTTCAGCAAGGGCAAAGCCTTCGTGCTGATGCTGGTGTACGCCGCGCTGAGCCTGGGTTTGCGCTTGCTGCCGGCGCTGTTGGGACGGGCCTTCATGCCGGCATAACGCCGGCGCAGCAACCGTTTGCATCTCAGGAGGGAGCGGCAGGGCGAATAAAACCTCTTGCGGCACCGTTTGGTAAAAAGGTGAGGTGGGGATTCTGGCCGGAGACGACCCGTCTGCGGCTTTTGCATGTCTGCGGGCTGGCTCGGAAGCAAGCCCGTTTCCAACAGGAGATAACGAAGAACGATGAGACGATTTCTGACCATCATTGTCATCCTGGCGGCCGTTATCGGCGGCAGCCTCTATGGGTACGAGCTCTTCGCCCGGGAGAAAGAGCCCGAAGCACCGGATTTCGAGACCGTGGTGGTGACGCGCGGCAGCCTCTTCTCCTCCGTCAGCGCGTCGGGAACCATCGAGCCCGAGGCCCAGGTGTTGCTCAGTTTCAAGAGCGTGGGGCGGGTGGCGGAGGTATTGGTGCAAGAGGGACAGGCGGTGCGCAGCGGCGATCTGCTGGCCCGCCTGGAGACAGCCGAACTGGAACTGGCTCTGGCTCAGACGGAGACGGGTCTGGCCATCAGCCAGGCGCAGTTGGCCAAGCTGCAGAACGCGGAGCCCAGCCCCAGCGATCTGGCGGCAGCGGAAGCTGCGCTGGCCAGCGCCCAGACCGCCTACCGTGAACTTCTGAAAGGCGCCAGCGAAGACGAGTTGCAGATTACCAAAGGCAACGTCGAGCGAGCGCGCCTGGCCCGCGATCAGGCGCAGGCGGTCTACGATCAGGTGGCTCATCTGCCCAACGTGGGCATGCTGCCGCAGTCGTTGCAGTTGCAGCAGGCCACACTGGAGTACGAACTGGCGCAGGCGAACTACCGTCTGGCCATTCGGGGAGCCACGGAGACGCAGAAGGCCGCGGCGCAGGCTCAGATCGCCCAGGCGCAGGCCTCCCTGGATCGGCTCAAGGAGGGCCTCTCGGCCGAGGATTTGGCCATCGCCCAGGCGCAGGTGCGACAGACTGAAGTGGCCGTGGCGCAGGCGGAGCTGGCCCTGGAAGGCGTGATCCTCACTTCGCCCGCCGACGGCGTGATCACTGCCGTGAACGTCAAGGCGGGCGAACTGGCCTCCAGCGCCCGGCCGGCCTTCGCACTGACCGATCTGTCCCGCTTCCACATTGACGTGAACGTGGATGAGATTGACATCGGCGCGGTGGCCGTGGGCCAGCAGGCCAGCATCAGCCTGGACGCCTTGCCCGACGTAGAGCTCACCGGCAGTGTGCGAACCATCGCCCCTACCGCCAGCCTGGAGACGGGTGTGATCTCCTACCGGGTGCGCATGGACATTGACCCCACCGATGCGTCGCTGCGCACGGGCATGAGCGCCACGGCCAGCATCATCACCGCCCGCGCCGACAACGTGCTGCTGGTGCCCAACCGCCTCATCCAGATTGATCGCCAGAATGACAAGGCTTTCGTGGAGCGGGTGGAGGGAGGTTTTCCTGTGCGGGTAGAGATCCGGACAGGTATGCGCAACGAGCAGCAGAGCGAGGTCGTGGCCGGACTGGAAGAGGGGGACGTGTTGGCCTTGCGCAATGTCAGCTCCCTGGAGCAGTTACGCCAGACCTTTGGCCCGCCGCAGTGAGAAGGAGCTGCGGGGTCTAAGCGATCTGGTGGGACTCCTTCAGGTCCCTCAGTTCCCTCAGGCCCTTATTTCATCCAGAAAACCATCATGACTGAACGCGCATCACTGATCCAAATCCAAGACATCACCAAGGTCTACCGCATGGGCGACATAGAAGTGCACGCCCTGCGCGGCATGTCGTTGCAGGTAGGTAAAGGCGAGCTGGTGTCCATCATGGGGCCGTCGGGCTCGGGAAAGACCACGCTGATGAACATCATCGGCTGCCTGGATCAGCCCACCGCGGGCGCGTACTTCCTGGGGGGAACGGACGTGGCCCGCCTGGACGATGACCAGCTGGCTGAGATCCGCAACCGTCAGATCGGTTTTGTCTTCCAGAACTTCAACCTGCTGGCCCGCACCACGGCGCTGGAGAACGTCGAGCTGCCGCTGATCTACGCTGGAACCAGCGACCGTCGCCAGAGGGCCGCCGCCGCGCTCAAGGCAGTCGGTCTGGAAGACCGGCTGCATCACCGGCCCAACGAGCTGTCTGGCGGGCAACAGCAGCGCGTGGCCATCGCCCGCGCCCTGGTCAACAGCCCGTCCATCATCCTGGCCGACGAGCCGACGGGCAACCTGGACTCCCGTGCCGGGGCGGAGATCATGGCCATCTTCCAGGAGTTGAACCAGGAACTCGGGGTCACCATCGTCTTCGTCACCCACGAACCGGACATCGCCGCCCACACCCGGCGCATCATCCATCTGCGGGATGGTCGCATTGCGGCCGACGAGGAGGTGGCCAACCCGCGCCAGGCTGGCGAGCACGTGTACGTGGGCGACCGGCAGACGGTGTTCGGCAAGAGCCTGCAGGAGCTGCTGACCAAAGGTAACAACGCACGATGAACCTGACGTCATCTGTCCGCATTGCCCTGCGAGGGCTTTCGTCGAACAAGCTGCGCACCGCGCTGACCATGTTGGGCATCGTCATCGGCGTGGGCGCGGTGATCACCCTGCTCTCTGTCGGCCAGGGGGTGGAACAATACGTCACCCAGCAGTTCCAGAGCGTCGGTTCCAACCTGCTGTTCGTCGTGCCGGGGCAGTTGCAGCAGAGTGGTCCGCCCATTCGGGGTCAACGCGCCAGTCAGGGATTGACCTACGGCGACGCCCTGGCCATCGCCGACCCCTTCAACGTGCCGGACGTGGTCGCCGTCGCCCCGGAGTTATATCGCTACACGGCTGTCAGCGCCGGCAGTCGGGATGCGTTGCCGCAGGTTTCCGGAGTGACGCCGCAGTTCACCGCTGTCCGCAACTGGGAGGCCGTGCTGGGCGAGTTCATTGACGAGACGGCCCTGGCGGCGCAATCCCGCGTGGCTGTGCTGGGTCAGTCTGTGGCCGAACGGCTCTTCCCCGACGAGGACTACCCCATCGGCCAGACGATCAAGATCGGGGCGGTGCCCTTCCGCGTCATCGGCGTCATGGAGGAAAAAGGCGGCTCTGGCTTCGGCGATCAGGACAACACGGTCTTCGTGCCGCTCACCACGGCGCAGGCGCGCCTCTTTCGTGATCGCACCCTCTCTGGCGAGTACCGCGTGTCGGTCATCTATGCCACAGCGGTGAATGAAGATCGCATGGAGGCGGCTGCCCAGCAGATCGCCGAGCTGCTGCGGGTGCGACACAACATCGCCTACCGCGACGACGACGATTTCACCATCATCAACCAGTCGGACATCATTTCCATTTTCGGCGAGATCACAGGCGTGCTGACCATCTTCCTGGGCAGCATCGCTGCCATCTCCTTGCTGGTGGGTGGCATCGGCATCATGAACATCATGCTGGTGTCGGTGACCGAGCGCACGCGGGAGATCGGCCTGCGCAAGGCGGTGGGAGCCAAGCGGCGCGATATCCTGCTGCAATTCCTCATCGAGGCCGTGGTAATCTCCATGATCGGCGGCCTGGTGGGCCTGGGTCTGGGGATCGTCGGTGCGCAGGCGATATCCCGCCTGGCGGAGGAGTTGACCGCCGTGCTTTCGGCGCAGTCGGTGCTGCTGGCCATCGGCTTCTCGGCGGCGGTGGGGTTGTTCTTCGGCATCTACCCGGCCACGCGGGCGGCGCGGCTCAATCCCATTGACGCGCTGAGGTATGAATGACGTGGTGCGTATTGGGACATCTTCGTCCTCAACGCTGATAGGAGCGGCTTGCAGTCACTGACGCCAGGCTTATCCAGACAGAGCGGCCAGCGAACAACGTCGCCCCTGCCTGGCCTTCCGACGGTCGCCACATCGCCTTTCGCTCCCTTGCTCTAGTTCTGCGCCACCAGCGGTAGGTAAAGAAGCCGGCCGACAGGCGCAGCGGAGTAGTAGGCGTACTTGAGATGGCCATTGCTACGATCGTAGTAACTGATGTGGGGATGGCCGTTCTTATCAAGAGCCAGGGAAGTGTACCTGCCGACGTCCCCCTCACTGTCCACGGTTTCAGTGTGCCAGCCGGTGGCATCTTGATAGGCGTACTTCAGATCGCTGGCCGGGTAGCCATCGTTGTAGCCGATGTGCGGATAGCCGTCGTTATCCAGGATCAAGGAGGTATCCAGGCCAACCCACCCTCCACTGTCCACGATCTCGGTGTGCCAGCCAGAAGCATCCCGGTAAGCGTACTTCAGGTCGCCGTGGGTGTTATCGTAATAGCTGATGCGCGGATAGCCGCTCCCATCCAAGGCCAGGGAAGTGTACTTACCAACGTCCCCCTCACTGTCTACAATCTCAACGTGCCAGCCGACAGTGTCCTGATAGGCGTACATCAGGTCACCGACATCGCAAGGCCATGGATCTCCACAGTAGTAGTAACTGATGTGAACATAACCGTTCCTATTCAAAGCCAAAGAGGTATACAAGCCGGCGTTTCCCTCGCTGTCCACGGTCTCAATGTGCCAGCCGGAACCGTTCCAGTAAGCGTATTTCAGATCACCGTTTGGAGCGCTGTCATAGTAGCTGATGTGTGGATGACCGTTCCCGTCCAGAGCCAGGGAGGTGCACAGGCCGACATCCCCCTCGCGGTCCACGGTCTCGATGTGCCAGCCAGAGCCATCCTGATAAGCGTACTTCAGGTCTTTGTTATCCGAGTAAAGGTCATGCCAGGCGTCGTAATAACTGATGTGCGCATACCCGCTTGCATCCAGGGCCAGGGATGAGTACTCTCCGACTATCACCCCGCTGTCGTCCACGGTCTCGATGTGCCAGCTGGCGGCATCCTGGTAAGCGTACTTCAAGTTACCGTTGATATCGTCATAGTAACTGATGTGTGGATAGCCATCCGCGTCCAGGGCCAGGGAGGTGTACTCACCGACATTTCCTTCAGCATCCACTTTCTCAAAATGCCAACCAGCACTGTCCTGGTAGCCGTACTTCAGGCCGCGACTGGGAGTGGGGTCGCCCGTCGCTTGATAGCGGTAGCTGATGTGCGGATAGCCACCTGCATCCAGGGCCAAGGAGGTGTACCAGCCAGTGTACCCTTCGCTCTCCACAGTCTTGAGGTGCCAGCCAGAAGCATCCTGGTAAGCGTACTTCAGATCAGCGTTATCAACATCATAGTAGCTGATGTGCGGATACCCGTTCCCATCCAGAGCCAGGGAAGCGTATAGGCCGACATCTCCTTCGTTGTCCACGGTCTCGATGTGCCAGCCAAAAGCATCCCGGTAAGCGTGCTTCAGATCATCGTTGTAACTATCACGGTAGCTGATGTGCGGATAGCCACCCTCAAGTGCCAAGGAGGTGTATTCGCCAATATATAACGTCCCACTGTCCACAACCTCGATGTGCCAGCCCAAAGAGTCTCGGCAGGCGTACTTCAAACTTGCACTCGAGCTATCGTAGTTGTAGTAGCGGTAGCTGATGTGCGGATGGCCATTTTTGTCTAGAGCCAGAGAGGCGCCGCGCAGGTGGACGTCGGGGAAATCGTCCACTATCTCGTAGTGCCATCTTGCCCCATCGTGCCAGGCGTAGTAGAGGCGCTCCTCTCCCCCATAGGCGATGTGCGGGTGCCCGGCAACGTCCAGTTGTAGGCTGCGGTCAGTCATATCGGAGAAGAGCAAAGGGGGGCAATCCACACACTCAATCACCCACCCATCCGCCTCGGTGGGGGTTGCCTGGAAGCCCAGCAGGCCCAGGAGCGGGCCGAAGAGGAAGGCCGGCACCAGCAGCAGCGATATGGCTTTCCAACAGACTCTGTTCTGCACTGCATACCGCGGTGAAAGCTTGTCGGTCATTTCCTCCCCCTTTGCCGTCGGTCATAGCCTTCGCACTCTCATACCGCATCTCGCCCATGAATGTCCAGCAAGTCGTCATACGGTGAACGATAGCCACTGGCGATCATCTGGCGCAGCAGATCATTCCCTTCCTCTACGGAAAGCGTTCCCCGTTCGACAGCCAGCTTCAGAATTCCCAATGTGCCGGTGACTTCCAGCCTCTCGTGTCTCAGCCTCCGTCGTGCAGCTTCATCATCAGTCAACACCAACCAACCCCGATGGCGAGCCAGAGCCAGGCAGGAAGCCTCGCCGAAACTCAACCTGTCGGCAAACTCGCGGAAGCTCTGTTCCTCGGCCAGGGTGTCAAAACCCACCAATTCCAACCATGCCTCTGCGCCGACACCGATCTCGCGCTCGGCCCGGGCCATAAAACCGTAGCCTTCGTCGAGGCCCCGCAATACTTCCTCACGCACCTCATGGGTGACGTACACCTTGCCAAAGAGTGTGCGCAGGATGTCCAGACGGTCTACCAGACAGAAATTGACCAGCACGGTGTTATTAACGACCCGAGACATCCAGGTGCCTCCGCAGAGTAGCGATTTCCTCCAGGGCCTCCTCCTTGGTTTCCGGCCCCAGGCGGGGCTGTATTCCTCGGCCCAGCAGGATCTCCCGCATCCGTTGCCAGGAGACGCCAGCCAACGCCGCCGCCTTGGCCAGAGAGATGTCCTCGGTGCGATAGCGATGGATGGCAATTTCCAATCGCAGTTGGGGCCTTTCGTACAGCAGGGCGCGGAGCGCATCCTGGACAACCGCTCTTTCATCCTCGTACAACCCCGCTACCACGAAATCCTCAGTCTTCAATGCTTCCACCATCCAACCTCCTCAAGAAACCTTTGCAGCAGGCCAGTCTCCCATGCCCGTGTCCACCAGCATGGAGGCCCCCTCTGCTCCACCAATTTACCAATTTACCAATTTACCAATTTACCAGCATCTACCCCTTGACGCAGATAACCGGACGCAAGCGGGCCACCCTTCGCACCACGCCGGCGTTGTGCATCACATCCACGACCTGTAGCACGTCCTTGTAGGCCCCCGGCGCTTCCTCGGCCACGCCGGCCTTGGAGTGGGCGCGGATGATGATGCCGCGGGCGGCCAACTCCTTGATCACGTCGTCGCCCCAGAAGCGCTTCTTGGCCTGGTTGCGGGAAAGGGCCCGCCCCGCGCCGTGCAGCGCGCTGCCGAAGGTCTCCTCCAGGCCTCGCTGCGTGCCGCAGAGGATGTAGGAGTGGGTGCCCATGGTGCCGCCCACCAGCACCGGCTGGCCCACGTCGCGGTAGGCTGCCGGAAGCTCCGGCCGCCCGGGGCCGAAGGCCCGCGTGGCCCCCTTGCGGTGCACGAGCAGTTCCCGCTCCACGCCGTCCACGTCGTGCTTTTCCAGCTTGGCGATGTTGTGGGGCACCTCGTACAGCGTCTCGATCTCCCGTTCCGGAGTGCCCAGCGCTTTGCGGAAGGCCAGCCGCACCAGGTGCGCCAGCGCCTGGCGGTTGGCGTAGGCGCAGTTGGCCCCAGCCTTCATGGCCGCAAAGTACTGCCGGCCTTCAGGGCTGTTAAACGGCGCACAGACCAGTTCCCGTTCCCGAATAGGGATGCCGTACTTCTGGCTCGACTTTTCCAGGAAGGGCAGGTAGTCGGTGCCGATCTGATGGCCCAGGGCGCGGCTACCGGAGTGGATGCTGATGAGCACCTGGCCGGGGAAGAGTCCAAAAGCCTCCGCCACCTCCGGCGCGTAGATCTCTTCCACGATTTGTACCTCGCAGTAGTGGTTGCCCGATCCCAGCGTGCCCACCTGTTTGAACTGGCGCTCCTTGGCCTTCTGCGAAACGTGCCGCGGGTCGGCGCCCTCCAGGCAGCCGCCATCCTCGATGCATTCCAGGTCTTCGGGGAAACCGTAGCCCCGCCTGATGGAAAACCTGGCCCCCTCCACCAACACCTGATCAATCTCCTTGAGGTTGAGTTTGAGGTCGCCGGTGGAGCCCAGACCGGCGGGCACGGTGTGGTAGAGGCTGTCGGCCAGGTCCTCCTTCTTGGGCTCGATGTCGGCTTCCTCCAGCGAGGTGCGCAGCGTGCGCACGCCGCAGTTGATGTCGAAGCCCACGCCGGCCACGCTGATGACCCCCGTGTCGGGGTCGAACGCGCCCACGCCGCCGATGGGGAAGCCGTAGCCCGGGTGCACGTCGGCCATAGCCAGCGAAGCCTCCTGGATGCCGGGCAGGCAGGCCACGTTGACGATCTGCTCCAGGGCATTCCACTCCTTGCCTTTCTTCACGTCGCCGATGAGGTGATCCACGATCTCCCGGTCGCCGTAGATGCGCCCCGGCACCAGCATGTCGCCCTGCTTGGCGATCTCCCAGACGTAGGGAGCTACCCGCTCCAGAGTGATGTGTTCATCTGCTTTGATCTTCTCACCCATTTTCATTCCCCCTTGTCGAGATCGAAAGATATCGTCTGCGAGGTACATCAGTCTGCTATGTCTTCTTGTCCGCCTGTTTCGTCCGCGAGATGGCATCCTTCCAGCCTTCGGGGACAAACCCTTCGAGCGCTGGCAGTGGCTTGAGGCGCAGCGAGGGCTTCATCGTGACCGTTTCGCGTTCGGCCAGGCGCACAGTCAGGACCTCCTGTTGTCTTACAACTTCCCACAACACCTCCTCCAGCGTGCGCTCTTTCAAGTCGTCGAGTACTACTGTTCGATTAGCCATCATATTACTTGGCCTCCTCTCACAGATCCAGCACACACTGCACCACATGCTGTCCATTTTCGTCCACGAAATACCTCAATCCGCCGTAGGTGGCGGCTTTGACTTCGACCTTCGGCTGATGCCGCTCGATGTCCATAGGCTCGCCGCGGGCCACGCCCTTCAGCCGATAGCCGTCCTCGCCTTGTTCCAAGCAGGTGATCTCGAAATCGCCGAAGAACATCCCTTCGATGTCGCGCTGCGCCAGCAACTCGTTGAGCAGTTCCACGAACAAGGCCGCCGGGTCCCCCGCCGCGCACTCAATGACCACTTCCTGCTGCAGCCCGACCCGCGCCAGATCCACCATCAAATTGAACAGGCCGAGGGCACCGTGTGTCAGCGCCTCGGCCAGCGTCCGCCCACGGCCCCGCAGTCCCACATCGGCCGTGTGATCCAGGTATTCGTAAGGCACTCTCGTCTGTCACCTCCGCCAGAAGCGCCAGCCCCAGCCGCCTTCGTCCTTATCCGACCAACCATGCTTGCCGATCAGCGGCACGAAGGCCACGGGGGCTATGTTGCGGGTGGTCGTGCGATTGCCTTTCTTGCGCACGCAGATCAGGTTCTGGAAGCCTGCTGGCCCCACCGGGGCCAGCAGGCGCCCGCCGTCGGCCAGTTGATCCAGCAGAGGCTGGGGCACCTCCGGCGCGGCGGCGGTGATGATGATGGCCTCGAAGGGAGACTGCTCCGGCCAGCCGGCAGTGCCATCGCCCACGCGCACGTGCACGTTGTGGCAGCCCAACTCCATTAGCAACCTCTGCGCCCGCTCCGCCAGCGCGGCGTGCCGCTCGATGGTATAGACGTCCTGGACCAGCTTGCTGAGGATGGCCGCCTGGTAGCCGGAGCCTGTGCCGATCTCCAGCGCTCGCTCGTGGCCCTGCAGCTCCAGCGCCTCCGTCATCAGGGCCACGATGTAGGGCTGGGATATCGTCTGTCCCTCGCTGATGGGCAGCGCACAGTCGGCGTAGGCCGAGGAGAGAAGGTGCTCGGGAACGAAGCGATGGCGGGGCACCGCTCGCATGACCTCCAGCACCCGCTCATCGGCAATGCCTCGCCGGGCGATCTGGGTCTCCACCATCTGCTCTCGCAGTTGTTGATACCTGGTCGAGGTGGCTTCCACGTCCCAATCTACCAATCCGCCAGCTCAGTCAATGAAATCGCGCAAGCGGCGGCTGCGGCTGGGGTGACGCAGCCGGTTGAGGGCATGGGCCTCGATCTGACGGATGCGCTCGCGGGTCAGGCCGAACTTCTGGCCCACTTCCTCCAGCGTGTAACTGCGCCCGTCTTGTAGGCCAAACCGCAGCCGCAGGATGCGCGCCTCCCGCGGCTGCAACGTCTCCAGGATCTCCTCCAACTCTTCCCGCAGGAGGGCATTGTCGGCCATCGCTGGCGGAGGCGGTGCTTCATCGTCGGCGATGAAGTTGCCCAGCATCGTTTCCTCTTCCTCGCCTACTGGCTGCTCCAACGAGAGCGGGCGGCGGGAAAGACGCAGCAAGCGCCGCACCCGATCGGGGGCCACTTCCAGTGTACCGGCGATCTCCTCGGGCGTGGCCGGACGCCCCTGATCCTGCTCCAACTCCCGGGAGGCGCGATGAAGCAAGCGCAGCTTGTCGCCGATGTGCACAGGCAGGCGGATGGTGCGCCCCTGATCGGACACCGCCCGGCTGACCGCCTGGCGAATCCACCAGGTGGCGTAGGTGCTGAACTTGTAGCCCCGCTCGTAATCGAACTTGTCCACCGCCTTCATCAGCCCCAGGTTGCCCTCCTGCACCAAATCCAGGAAGGGCACCCCCTGGCCGATGTAGCGCTTGGCCACACTGATCACCAGGCGGGTGTTAGCCCTGATCAGCCGCCGGCGGGCTGCTTCGCCTTCTTGCAATACCTTCTTCAGAGTCTCGATCTTCTTGGCACTGAGACGGCCATCTTCTTTGGCCAACCGCTCGGCAGCTTCTATGCCCTTGATCACCGCTTTGGCCAGTTCCACCTCTTCTTCCGCGGTGAGCAAAGGCTCCCGTCCCATCTCCCGAAAATAGAGATCGGTGGGGTCGCCCACAGGCACGTCGCTCAAATCGGGCGCGCCCACATCTTGCTTCGGGGGCTGCCCTCTGCGTTGCGGTCTATCCTCCCAAACGTCAATACCGCGTTCGTGCAGCTGAGCAAACAGGTCCTCCAGCAGATCCAGACGTTCCTCCGCATTGGGCAAGGAAAACAGGATCTCGTCATAGGTGATGTACCCTTGCTCCTCGGCCTGGCCCAGCAATTCTTCTGTAACAGCCTCGGCTGGTTCAGCTTCGATTTCCGTGATTGGGTCTTGCTCTTCGTGAACCTCGTTCTTCATTCCCTCAACCTCGCCATCAGTCATTGCCAGGGATAGCACAGTGGACAACGTCACAATCCAAAGCTCAAAATCTAAAACACCTCAGGGAGCTTCAGGCTGCGAGCGTCCGCGGGGTCTCTCAGTGATCGCTGCGCTTTCCCTTGATTTTACCATAATTTACAGCACGCGAACATGATGAAAAACATACCCTCGCGCCGCCCGTCAGGTCACGGTATGGATGAGCGCTGGCGTGCCGCTTTCAGCTCCCGCACTCGCCCGCGGCGATCCATCTGAAAGCGCCGCACGTAGCGCAGCGGCAGTTCAAAAGCAAAACGCGAGGGGCTGCGCAGGAAACCATCTCCCCAATCACGGGTGGAGCAGAGGTAGAGCCGGTCTTTGGCTCGCGTCATGCCCACGTAAAACACCCGCCGCTCCTCGGCCAGCGCGGCTTCCTGCCCCTCCTGCAGGGTCGTCCACAGCGGCAGGTGATCCTCTTCCACACCGACGATGATGACTACCGGAAACTCGGTGCCCTTGGCGTTATGCAGCGTCATCAACGTGACCCGGTCTGGCTGCTTTTCGTGGGCGAAGGTGTCCACGTTGACCGCCATCGCCTGATAGTCGAGAAAGGCCGGCAACGAGCGATCGGGGCTGAAGCGCAGGAAGGCTGTGACCTGCTGTCGGAACGTCTCCCGCAAGCGGTCCCATGCTTCATCCACCAAGAGCGGAAGTTCCTCCGCCTGCAGTTGTGCGGCGAGCGCGGTTAGCCTCTCCTCCTCGCCATGAGAGCCGTCCTGCGCCGGATCGCGCAGTGCCGCCTTCTCGTAGCTCACGAAGTCCCGCAACCGGTAGACCGGGCATTGCTCCTGGCTCAGGTTCCGCCGGGCAATGACGCTCCGCCAGATGGTTTCCTGCAATGCTTCATCGGCGACGATGAAATCAGGCGGCAGGCCAATGGCCGCGCCGTGCTTGCGCAGGATACGCAGACAGGCAGCGTGAAAGGTGTGGATCCAGATATCCGCCGCCGCCGGCCCCAGCATCTGTTCCAGGCGTAACCGCATCTCTTCGGCGGCTTTGTTGGTAAAGGTCACGCAGAGCAACCGTGTCGGCGGCACGTTCCGCTCGGCGATGAGATAGGCCGCGCGGAAGGTCAGCGTGCGGGTCTTGCCGCTCCCCGGGCCGGCCAGCACCAGCAGCGGCCCGGGGCCAAGCGTCACCGCCCGTCGCTGACCGTCGTTCAGACTTGCCAGAATCTCCTCTGTCGTATAGAATGTCATAGCAAAGTGTCCACGGCGCCGCGCGGTTGCCCGGCTTGCTCTGTGTCCTGTTATTATAGCATACTCTTGGCGTAAGTCAAGGGGTTTTTCGGAATGAATTTTGCGGTTCCACGGCTCGGGCGTGCGCAGCAGAAGCCTGGGGAGTGCCGTTCCCCCTTATCCGCCGCTACACGGCGGGGCGTGTGCCCCATCGCTGCACAGGCCAAGGTTGGCGTCCGACTTGACAAATGTCAAGAGGCGTGCTAAAATGACCTTAGTTTAGAATAATTATTGTTTAGTGGTGTTTACTGTGAGGTAGATTATGCGTACAACCGAGGAGATGTGCCAGAGGTTTCGGGGCCTGGGGCTCAAGGTCACGCCTCAGAGGCGCTTTATCTTCCAGGCCTTGGAGGGGAATACCGATCATCCCTCGGCCGAGGCGATCTACGAAGAAGTGTGTGCCTTTATCCCCGAGATCTCCCTGGCCACTGTGTACAATACACTGCGGGAGCTGGTAGACCGGGGCGAAGTCCGCGAATTGAACCTGGGGGATGGCAAGAGTCGTTACGATCCTGACATCAGCAGCCACCAGCATCTCGTCTGTGTGCGCTGCCATGAAGTAGCTGACGTTATCTGTAACATCAGTTGCCTCGAACTAACACCAGAGCAGAGTCAACGGTATCACGTTTTGGGCGCTGACGTGACGTTCTACGGTCTGTGCCCAGCCTGTCAGCAGCAGGGGAATCGGCCGGGGCAGGCTTTGCGCTTGTGGGGGATCTCACCCACGGCCTGAATTCACGCAAGAAGCGAGAAAGGATGACCCAATGACAACAGCAGATTTCGACTACATGAGCGGAGAACAATACCTGGAGGAAATCCTCCGCCAGGCGATCCGCTTTGAAGAGGAATCGTATGCTCTTTACAGCAACGCCATCCAGATCACCACGATAGCCGATGCTCGCGTCATGTTGCAGGATCTGGCGTCGCAGGAACTGGGGCACAAGAAGAGATTGCAGCGTCTTCAGGAAAAAGGTGTGGCTGAGCTTGCTCCTGTGGTGAAGACGACGGAGGCTCAGGACCTCAAACTCGCCGAATACTTGCAGGTGCCGTCGGAACTGGATCAGGGGGCAGACCTGCAAGACGTGCTGTTGGTGGCCATGCAGCGGGAGAAATCCACTCGCGAGTTCTATCTGAAGTTGGGGCAGCTCACCGAGGAAGGGCCGGCGAAGAACTTGTTCGACTTGCTGGCCGAAGAGGAGTTGAGGCATAAGAACTGGGTCGAGTCGCTCTACGAGCAGCTTGTCTACCAGGAGTTCTGAGGCTCTGCGGCACAACCTGGTGACAAACCTGGCCCCGCAAGGGTCTTCCCACAACGACGTATCGTACCGGGCACATCAACCAATTACAAAGGAGAGTACACCATGAAGAAGTACGAATGCCTGGCCTGCGGTTACATCTACGACCCCGAGGTAGGCGATCCCGATAGCGGTATCGCTCCCGGCACCGCCTTCGAAGACCTGCCCGACGATTGGGTCTGCCCCGAGTGCGGCGTGGGCAAGGACATGTTCGAGCCCCTGGAGTAGGCAGGCAAGCAGACAAGCATGCAAGTAGACAAGGGATGGCTGAACGTCCCTTGTCTGCTTGTGTCCTTGCCCACTTGTCTCCTCAAACCCTGTGGCAAAGGAGATGCTGAATGGCGGTCATTGAAATCAGGCCTGACATCTACTGGATCGGCGTTAACGACCGGACGACTGACCTTTTTGAGGGGTTGTGGCCGATCTCGCAAGAGGGCGTCTCCTACAATGCCTATCTCATCAATGATGAGAAGAAGGCGCTCGTTGATCTGGCCAAGGCCTTCAAATCGGACGAGTTCTTCGACCAGATCGGCGAAGTGGTGGACATCTCGCAGCTCGATTGCGTCATCATCAATCACATCGAGCCAGACCACACCGGTGTCTTGAACACTCTGCGCCGCATTGCCCCGGACGTGCGCATTCTGGGCTCGGCGAAGACACAGCAGATGCTGGCGTCCTTCTACGGCATCACGGAAAATGTCGAGGTGGTAGGCGACGGCGATACCCTCTCGCTGGGCCGCAGGACATTGCAGTTCGTCTCCACGCCTTTTGTGCACTGGCCGGAGACGATGATGACCTACGAGACTTCGCAGCGCATCCTCTTCTCCTGCGATGCCTTCGGTGGCTACGGTGCGCTGCGCGGGGCCATCTTCGACGATCAATGCTACGACCTGGGGTTCTATCAGCGGGAGTCCCTTCGCTACTACGTCAACATCGTCGCCGGGTTCAGCAAGCGGGTGCTGATGGCCATCGAGAAGCTGGCCGATGTGCCCGTGGAGATCATCGCACCATCGCATGGGCTGATCTGGCGGCAGCACCCCCAGTTCATCGTCAACCTGTACCGGAAGTGGGCCGAGTACGCTGACAGCGGTGGCGAGGTCGGTGTGACCCTCGTCTACGGGTCCATGTATGGCTACACCGAAAAGATGATGAACGCCGTGGCCCAGGGCATCTCTGGAGCCGGCGTGCCGGTGGAGATTTTCGACGCCGCCAGGACGCACGCCAGCTATATCCTGCCCTCCCTGTGGACCAAGGTAGGCGTGATGGTCGGCGCACCAACCTACGAAGTCAGCCTGTTTCCCCCCGTAGCGCAGGTGCTGGATATTGCCGTGCACAAGCGCATACGGCACAAGAAGGTCGCCCGGTTCGGCAGCTACGGCTGGAGCGGTGGCGCGCAGAAACACTTCGAGCGGATCATTGAGCCGGCCAAGTGGGAGCTGCTGGACGCATTTGAGTTCGTGGGCAGCCCTTCTCAGAAGGAGCTGAAGCGGGGAGAGGAATTCGGCGCCCGCTTCGCGGCGCTTGTCCAGGGAAAGTAAGGCGGCTTTCCATAGCCGCCAAGTGAGTCAACGAGGAATGAAAATGACTGTTATCACATTGAGCATACCCAACATCTCCTGTGGCCATTGCGTCATGGGCGTGGAGAAGGGGACCAAGAATCTCCCCGGGGTCATCGCCGTGGAAGCCAGCGTGGAAGACAAGAGTGCCAGCTTCACTCTGGAGAGCATGGAGGCGCTGGATGGCGTGAAGGAAGCCCTGGCAGAGATCGGCTATCCGGCAGAGTAGGGCGGCTTCCCGTAGCCGCCACTGGACAGGTATGGCATGAAC
This sequence comes from Chloroflexota bacterium, assembly GCA_014383605.1. Next base: position 5,848 of record JACNHM010000276.1, on the reverse strand, counting down.
TTCACGATTGTCGGTAACGGTGTGGCGGGCTACACCGCCGCTCTGACCCTGAGCAGGCTCGCGCCCGGCGCGCAGATTGCCGTCTACGCCGCCGAAGCGCACCCCTACTACCCTCGCCCGCTGCTGCCCGAGTTCCTGGCCGGCGAACTGGACCTGGACCGGCTCTACTTGAAACCCGTGCCCTGGTACGTTGAGCGAAACATCGCGCTGCACCTGGGCACGCCGGTGGCCGCCATCATCCCCCAGAAACATCAGATCACACTGGCGGACGGCACGACGACCAGCTACGATCGCCTGCTCCTGGCTGCCGGCGGCCATGCCTGGGTGCCTCCTATTCGGGGCGCCGACAAGCCCGGCGTGTTCACCCTGCGCACCGTGGACGATGCCCAGGCGATCCAGATCCGTGCCCGCAGCGTGCGCCGCGCCATCGTCATCGGCTGCGGCTTGCTCGGCTTGGAGGCGGCGCGGGCGCTGCGTGTCCTGGGGCTCAAGGTGACCATGGTGGAGTTCCTGCCCCGCCTGCTGCCTCGCCAGCTCGACGCCGAGGGCGCAGCTGTACTCCAGGGATTGATCGAAGACCAAGGTCTGGAGATCACGCTGAACGCTGCTTCGGAGGAGATCCTGGGGACGGATGGCGTGACGGGGCTGCGGCTCAAGGATGGGCGGGAGATCGAAGGAGGGCTTGTGCTGGTCTCCACGGGCATACGCAGCAACGTCGCCCTGGCCCGCCAGGCGGAGCTGGAGCTCAACCGCGGCGTGGTCGTGGACGAGCATCTGCGCACCAGCGCGGCCGACATCTACGCCGCGGGGGACGTGGCGGAGTTTGCCGGTGGGGTCTACGGCATCGTGCCGGCGGCCATTGAGCAAGCACGGGTCGCCGCCGCCCACATGACCGGTGACGAGAGCGTGACCTACGGCGGTACCGTTCTCTCCACCACGCTGAAGGTCACCGGCATTGATCTGACCAGCGTGGGCACCATCGTGCCAGAGCAAGGTCGGGAGGCAGAGTACCAGGAACTGCGGCGCGCGGACGCGGCGCGAGGGCTTTACCGCAAGCTGGTACTGAAGGATGGTCGCATCGTGGGCGCTATCCTGCTGGGCGACAAGTCCCGCGTGCGGCCCGTCACTCAGTTGATCAATGGCGGAGTGGACGTCTCGGCTCACGCTGAGCGGCTGCTGGACGACGATTTCGATCTCCAGGCATTGCTGTGAGAAGAGGTGTCAGAACACTAAGGAGGTATTTGCGATGAAATCAATGACCAAGGACAACCTGCAGGCGGCCTTCGCCGGCGAGAGCCAGGCGCATATGAAGTACGCCGTCTTCGCCGACAAGGCAGAGCAGGAAGGGTTGCCTAACGTGGCCAAGCTGTTCCGCGCCACTTCCTATGCCGAGATGGTGCACGCCACCAACCATCTCAAGGTGTTGGGAGGCGTGAAGGGCTCGGCGGCCAACCTGGGCACAGCCATTGGCGGCGAGACCTATGAGGTGGAGGAGATGTACCCGGCTTTCAAGGCCGTGGCGGAGCTGCAGGGAGAAAAACGAGCCCTGCAGACCATGAACTGGGCACTGGAGGCGGAGAAGGGCCACGCCGAGATGTACACTGAGGCCCAGACGGCGGTGGAAGCGGGCAATGATATCGAGCTCGATCAGGTGTACGTCTGTGGCCGCTGCGGCTGGACCGGCATCGGCGAGCCGCCCGATGAGTGCCCGGTTTGCCAGGCCAAGAAGGAACTGTTCCGCATCTTCTGATGCCCCCTGGGTATGACATGTCATAGCCACGTTGATCGTCGCAGGTTGCCTGCGGGATGCTGAACAGGAGGTTCACTCATGGCACAAAAGGAAAAGATACTCTCTTGCGTGCAACCAGTGGCCGGCCCGCTAGTGCCGGCACCGCAGCTCGCCCCCGTCGAGGGCGGGCCGAAAACCGAAAAGGAGGTACCTGAGATGATCGCACGTGTAGGCAAGGAAGCACCTGATTTTGAGACCAATGCCTTCGTGGATGGAGGCTACAAGAACGTCAAGCTATCGGACTATCGGGGCCAGTGGGTGGCGCTCTGCTTCTACCCCGGTGACTTCACCTTCGTTTGACCGACGGAATTGACGGCAGTTGCCGCCAAGTATCCGGAACTGAAGGCGTTGGGCGTCGAGGTGTTGGCCATGAGCGTGGACAGCGTCTTCGTCCACAAGATCTGGCAAGAAGAAGAGTTGTCCAAGATGATCGAGGGGGGCGTTCCCTATCCTATGCTCTCTGACCAGGGCGGGAGGATCGGCACCGTCTACGGCGTATACGACGAGGCAGCGGGCGTGAATATCCGCGGCCGTTTCCTGATTGACCCCGACGGCGTGATTCAGGCGGCGGAGACGCTGACGCCACCCGTGGGCCGCAACCCGAACGAGCTGATCCGCCAAGTCCAGGCGTTCCAGCACGTGCGGGAGACGGGCGAGGCCACCCCCTCCGGTTGGACACCAGGCCAGACCACCCTCAAGCCAGGCCCTGATCTGGTGGGCAAGGTTTGGAAGGTGTGGAAGCCGAAAGCATCCTAAAGGCAACCATCCGACGATCAGCGTGGCTATCCTTTTCAAGAGGAGACAAGGCCTATGTCAGAACTGAAGTGCGATTTCTGCGGCGATCCCATCAAGGGAGAGCCCATCCGGCGCGGGAGTCAGGTCTACTGCTGCGAAGCCTGTGCCTTCGAGGCCGGTCGGAGCAAAGACTGCGGCGGTCGCAGCGATTCCCATCTTCCTCACCAGACCGCGGCGCCTGTCGAGCGGTGAGACCCGAGCAGTGCGGTTGGGGCGGGTCATGGCCTTGGCCCTCCCAATCGAGGAGGAGACGTGCAATGGAACTGGAAGGTAAGCGTATCGCCGTCCTGGCTGAAGAGCTTTATCAGGAGTTGGAGCTGTGGTATCCGCTCCTGCGCCTGCGCGAGGCGGGCGCTGAGGTACAGGTCATCGGCACGGGCAGCGCCGAGACCTACGGCAGTAAGCACGGCTATCCCGTCACTGTGGACGCGGCGGCCAGCGAGGTGAGCAGTGATGATTTCGACGCCGTGATCATCCCCGGCGGCTATGCGCCGGACCGCATGCGCCGCTATCCGGCCCTGGTCAACTTTGTGCGGGAAATGGACGCCCAGGGCAAGGTGGTGGCCGCCATCTGCCACGCCGGATGGGTGCTGGCCTCCGCCGGCATCCTGCAAGGCCGGCAGGCCACCTGCTTCTTCGCCATCAAGGACGACCTGGTCAACGCCGGGGCCATCTACCTGGATCAGCCCGTGGTGCGCGATGGTAACCTCATCACCTCTCGCCTGCCTGATGACTTACCCTTCTTCTGCCGGACGATCATCGAGGCCCTGGCGGAATAGAGCAGAGCATCACATTTGGAACAGAGGAGAGTGTCTTATGGATTGGATCAACTTCCTGAAAGTCATGGCCATGGAGGAGCATGCGGCCAAAGCTCGCTATGGCTGGGCGGCTCAGATGGCGGAGACGCCACAGCTTCGGATCGTGTTCGAGAAGCTGCGAGACGAGGAGGCTTTTCACGCCCAGTTTCTGGATGGGGAGCGGGCCAAGCTGGAGAAGCTGTTGGCCAAAGAGGAGTAGATGTTGCCCCAGGGGCGACCCTTGCGGTCGCCCCTGGGCAGACGCAAGGCCTGCCCCTGCTACTACAACCGTACTTGTGTTCAGCGGGGGTCTCATGATCCCCCGCCCGATCTCGGTCAGGATCCCTGACTCGGCCTGAGCCTCGCCAATCGGGCCTGGGGCACGGTCAGGAGACCGTGCCCTAAACGCACCATGCGGCTGTAGCACTACGCTGAAGGTCAAAAGGGTCTGATGGGGGTTTCCCCCTTCAGACCCTTTAGTCTCTTCAGCCCCCTCAGTTCGTATGAGGGTAAAGGCGCACGTGGAGCAGCCTTTCCAGGCTGCTCGTGTCACTTTTGCCGCAGTGCCTCAACTCCTTCACTGCGGTTGGATCTCGAAGGTGTAGGACGCCTCTTCCGTGGTCACCGGCGCCAGCGCGCTGACCACCAGTATCGCCTTCCTGCCCGTTCTTCCCAAGCCCTCGACGGACAACTGGCCGCATCCTTCGTCTATGATCATGCGCTGCACGTTGGCGCTGAGCAGGCCCTGCTCGATGACCTGTACCAGCCAGCGCTGCGGCAGGTGGTTATCGGTCAGCACCCAGCCTTCTGCAGTCCAGCTTTCCTCGCCGGCCTCGCCGGCCTCGCCGTCGTCGAAATAGCCCAATTCGGGAATGGCGATGTCGTCCACGAACCAGCCGGGGTAGTTCACGGCATCGTCGGTGACGTACTCGAAGCGCACCAGCACCTCTTGCCCGGCATAAGGACTCAGATCCAGGCGCTCTTTGACCCACTGAGCGTTCACCTGAGATGCCATTGGGCGAAGTGCAGTTTGGGATTTGGGATTTGAGATTTTCCTGTGTATCCCACACCGAAACCATTGCCCACCGGATCGTAATCGCTGCTGTGTTCCCCTGCCAGAATGCGCCACGTAGCGCCACCGTCGGCAGATACCTCGACATAACCATAGTCGTATCCCTCCTCGATGTCGTGCCAGAGCCAGAATTCCAGCGTGGCCTCGCTGACGTCGCTGAGGTCGAAAGCGCGGGTCAGGCGGGTGTCGCTGTCGTCGGCGCGGTGCGCCCACCAGGCGAAGCGGCCGCTGTGCGCCGTAGTGGCCGCCAGCCGCGTTTCCGTCGCTCCGCAGAAGTCAATGACCACGTTGCCCCGACCGCTCAGCTCGAAGTAGTCGGCCGCGTACTGGTGGACGGTCGTTTCCTCTCGGGCCGGATAGCTGCGATAGCGCGCCTCCAGGGCCACTGTCCTTGGGTTGTCTCGCTCGTAGCCATAGCGTCCGTCGTCCAGCCTGGGGTTGTCCAGGTAGTTAGCGATGACCCAGTCGGCGAAGACGTCGTCGAAGCGCAGATCATAGCCCGCCGCGGCCAGCGCTTCATCGAAGCCCGCAGGGCCATTGGCCGGCGAGGCGACCACCACTTGCGTCAACTCCTCGCCGAAGCGGTCGAGGAAGTAGCTCACGAAGAGATAGGCGTTGCCGTAGTGGGCAGTGTTCAATTCCGATTCATCGGTCCAGGTGTTGAGTTGCGTATCCGGCTCTTGACTGAACACCAGATCGGCCCCGCCGCGGGAGAAGCCGTTCAACTCCGTGGCCAGTTCCGAAAGCCCCTCGTTGACCCAGGTCTCCTCGTTGCGGTCGTTGGCCCAGTGGGTCATGTGCTGGAGTTCGTGCGCCAGTGTGCCATCGTAAAAGAGGGTGCCCGGCGGGTTGTTGTCCAGGTTGATGTAGAACATCTCCCGCTCGTTAGAGTAGGGGTTGGCCAGGTGGGAAAACTCGTCGGCGGCGGAGAAGTAGCCGGCCACGCTGTCGCCCAGGTTGGTGGCGTTCAGAATGGTCAGGCGCACGTCATTGTCCACACCAGGTGACCATTCGGATCCGAAGAAGGCCTGGTTCGTGGGGTAGGTCTGCTCCTCGAAACGCCGCGCCGAGCGCTCCAGATCGCCTAGATCTACCTTCACCCCCTTCTCCACCCACATGTAGACATGCGGCAGCTTCACCAACAGCTCCGCTTCGATCTGGTAGTGCTCTTCGGTATCCACGTTGCCCACCCAGAAGATATCCACGTCCCCCACCTCGAACTGCGGCGGCGTGCTGTTGACCACCGCGGGGATGTCGCCCACGTCCGGGCGCAACCGCAGCGCCAGATCGCGCAGGTCACGTGTAGGCAGCACGGCCCGCGCCAGACTCTCTTCGGTGCTGAGCGCGGGTGTGGCCGTAGCCTTCGCCGTGGGTGGAGGTGGCGACTGCGGCGGG
>JACNHM010000142.1 GCA_014383605.1 Chloroflexota bacterium | reverse complement strand
TTCCACTTGCTCACCGAAGGCGAGGCTCAGCGGCTGCAGAGCCGGGGCCAGCTCAAAGACCGCATCCGGCGCGGTGACGTATGAGCGCACCAGATAGCCTCGGAACTCTCGCTCTCCCAGCAACGTTCCGAACTTGCGCAGCAGGAAGTCCACCGCACCACGCGGGTCAGTGTCCGATTTGTACCACTGCACCCAAAAGACCCGCCGCTTGCCGGGGGTCAGAGCGGTCAGCCGCCGATCCAGCGTGTTAATGTCCACGAAGAGATACTGAGCCGGGGCGAGGTCACCCGGCTCTGGCGGTGGCAAGCCGTCGAAATCGTTGTTCCAGCGCTCGTAATAGAAGCCGAAGGGATAGCGCTGATCCACCAGCACAAGATCAGGCGGACTTGCCGTCTCCTTCAGCCAGGCGGCCAGGCCAGAGGTGTCCTCACTGAAGTAGGCGGGGTCGGTGAGGTCGCTGTGCACACCCCATACAAGCGCGGCCAGCAGGAAAATGGTTGCCAGGAGCCCCAAGGGGCGAGCTTGCCGCCAGAAAGCAGCCAGCGCCACGCCCAGCAGCAGCCAGTAGGCGGGAGCGACGAAACTGATATATCGGGGATCGAAGGTAGCCCGGCCCAGCAGCACCCAGTAGTAAAGCCCCAGGGGCAGCAGCAGCCACAAGAGCAGGAAAGATGCGGGATGCAAGATTAAGGATGCTGGATGCACGATGCTGTCCTGGTTTCGTGTTTCGTGTTTCGTGTTTTCCGTTGTGTCTTGTTTCTTGCTCCTTGTTCCTTGCTTCTTGCCTCTTGCCCCCTGCCTCTTGCTTCTTGCCTCTTGCCCCCTACCTCTTGCTACTTGTTCCTTGCTTCTTGCTTCTCGCCTCTTGCTTCTTGCCTCTTGCCTCTTGCCTCCTGCTCCTTGCCTCTTGCCTCTTCCAAGAATGCCGCCAGGCCAACGCCAGCCCGACCAAGAACAACGCACCGATGCCCCACAGCCAGACACGCGCCCTTTCCGGTGCGATGTTCAGGCCCACGTTATAGGCCTGCCAGCACTGGGCCAGGTATTCCCACCAGCTCGGCACCGTGAGGTTGGGATTGCGATAGCCGGGGATCTGCCGCCAGGCGATGGCCGCCTGCGGCAAGAAGAGCACGCCGATGATCAGGCCGCTGGCCACGGCGCGCAGCAGCAAAAGGCGCCGCTGTTCTCTGGGCGCTGCCAGCCAGCGCAGGCCGATAACAACAGCGAAGGCCAGCACCACGAAGGCCGTCGAATAGTGCGTCAGCAAGCTCAGGGCGGAGAAGAGGGCGAACCCGGCCCAAGCCCCCCAATCACCCCGCCATCTGTGCAGAGGTGCTGAGGTGAATTCGCCCCGGCTCCCTTGCTCCTCTGCTCCTCTGCTCCCTTGCTCCCCCGCTCCCCCCGATTCCAGCGCCCGCCACAGGCACCAGCCGGCAAGCGACAGCCAGGCGAAAGCCATGGTGTACATGCGCGTCTCTTGCGCCTCGCCGACGGCGAAAGGTGCCAACGTAGCCACCAGCGCAGCCAGCACGCCCGCCCACCGCCCCCCTATGCCATGCCCCAGTTGATAGAGCAACGCCACTGTCAACAGGCCGAAGGCTGTGGACAGGAAACGAACGACAAAGGGACGCTCTCCGGCCAGCCGCGTCCATCCATGCAACAGGTAGAAATAGAGCGGCGGATGGATGTCCAGCTCCGGCGAGGTGGCGATGGCGGAGAGCGGACGGCGGGCCACATCAATGTTGCGCGCCTCGTCCCACCAGATGTCCTGGAAGTCCAGGCGATAGAGGCGCAAGGCGAAGGCGACCAGCAAGATGAGCACCGGCAGCCACAGCGCCTGGCGCTTACGCAGGAATGAATCGCCACGTATACCCATCAAGATGCTCTTCAGCGCTCACGCACTCGCGCCTGTGCTTCCGGCGCTGTCACTGTGATCTCGTCGAGGATGATGCTGTCGGAGACGATACGGCCCGGCTGACCGGCCACCGGCAGGCGACGGCGGTCGCGCAGCAGATAGAACCCCACGCGCAGTTGATACGTGCCCGCTGCCGTCTGATCGGGAATCTCCAGGGTGTAGGTGTCGGGCACCGTCTCCCCTGGCTGCCAGGCCGAGGTGGGCCAATCGCCTCCCAGGGGCTGCTTGTCGTGCTGAGCCACGATGTTCTCTTCGGCATCCACCAGATGCACAAAGGCCGTGTAGTCCTCGGCCATCGGCGTCAGCCCTTGCCAGTAGAGGGTCACGGTGATCGTCTCGCCCGCCTGCACGCTGTGCTGGGGCAAGTCATAGCCGCGCAGGGCCGCCTGTCCCTCCAACTCAAAATCCGCCGCATACTGACTGAGATATTCTGGTGGCTCGACTCGCACCAGCCGTACCTCTCCGATGACACTGGACATCGGGCGGCCCTGCTCGTTAACTGTGGTCAGACCTCTGTTGGTAGGCTCGTAGTAGAAGCCTATGTCTACCAGCAGGCGCGTAGGTGCCGCGGCATCAGGGAGCACCGGCACCAGATAGCGAGCCTGGATCACCTGCCCCGGCTGCCATAACCGGGTGGGGTAGTTGCCCCAACCCGGATAGGTATCCAATCCTCCTTCCTGCTCCAGTCCCCGTCCCAGCAGGTGGATGAAAAGAGTCAGGTCCAGAGGAATCGGCCGCAATGCTTCCCAGTAGAGAACGACCTCCACTGATTCTCCGGAGTGTACTGTGTCCGGCGAAACCTCCGCGCCTATCAACCGCAGCAGGTCGCTACGCAATCGGTGATACTGCGGCGAGGCGAGGCGGGCCTCCACGGGCACCTGCTCGGCAGTCAGCAATGGAGGATACTCATAGGACGGTGCAATGAAGAGAAAAGGCGACAGCAGCGAGAGCACGAACAGCGGAACCAGCAGCACTGCCCACCAGGCAGGACGCCACGATCTGGGTACCCACTGGCTCCAGCCCAGAACCAAGAGGATAGCGACAGCCGAGACGGCCGGGAACAGAAGCCGCCCCTGCGTTGCGGGGGTGAGATGAGTCCAGCGAGCCAGTCCGGCGAACAGGAGCGTGAGCCAGGCCGAAGGCAGCAGCAACCACCACACCTCGGAAGGCCAGCGGCCCCGCGGTTGCCGTAGCATGCCCACGGCCAACCCCAAGAAAGCCGCCAAGGTCACACCATCCAAGACCTGATAGATCCAAGCGGGTACCGGGATGTTGAACCACCCGAAGAGCGCCCAGAAGGAGATGCGCAAGCCCTCCAGTTCGCTGATTAACTGCCATCCGTTCGCTGATACGCTGCGCCGCCCCACGATTTCCAGCATGCGGTTCAGGCCCGTCGGATCGCCATACAGCCACCAATTGCGCCCGTACCACCAGCCAGCGATGAGGACGGCCAATCCGAAGACGATAGCACCCTCTCGCCAAAGGGCGCGCCAGGAACGCTCCCGCAGGGCGTGAACAGCCAGGATGAGACCGGCTAAGGGCAGCAAGCCTGCGCCGCTGAGCTTGGTCAGCGCGGCGCAGCCCAAGGTCAAGCCGAGAGCGATGAACGTGCGCGTCCTGGCCTGTCCGCGCAGTATCCGGAACAGCAGCCACAGAGCCAGCGTGCTGAGCAGGATGATCAGGTTGTCATTGGTGACTGCCCCGCTGATGAAGGCGAACTGAGGAATGAAGGCCACAGCCGCGGCGGCGGCCAGCGGCAAGCCCGGCCGGCCGGAGAGCAGATCGCGGGCCAAGCGATAGGTCAGATACACCGTGGCCGCGCCCATGAGCACCGACAGCCAGCGCACCACGTGCACGGCCAGCACCATCCCCTGGTAGGGCCAGGCTTCCCGTTCCGTGTGCACCACGAAGTTTTTGTTGCCCGGCTGCAGCGGGTTGCCTAGATTGGCATGTTGATTGGGCCACAGCAGGCTCAAGGCGTCACTGGTGTCAATCCAGGAAGTGACCAGCGCTCCCAAGACGTAATAGAGTGGCGGCTGGCTGCCCTCCTGCGCCCAGAGCGCTTCCTTCTCCGGGTCCTGAACCGGCAGAGGGTTCCCGTCCGCCAGGTGCTTGACGTAGAAGTAGTGGTGCAACTCGTCGGGGGCTTCGAACATGGGGGTGACCACGCTGTAGGTGCCCGCCAACAACACGAAGACGGCCAGCACAACGAGAATGCCCCACTCCTTCCGCAACCACTCACGCCAGGGCACGGTAGACCTCCAGGTGCTGGGCCGCGATGCCCTGCCAATCGAAGAGCCTGGACAGATTGC
>JACNHM010000274.1 GCA_014383605.1 Chloroflexota bacterium | reverse complement strand
GACAATCAAGGGCTCTCCTGCGAACGATGATCGTTAACAATCAAGTTGAAAAAGGGGTAGTCCCCCTCAATCGTGTTGACGCCAGTTTCGACTGGTTTTCAACCGCGGAGACCGCCGAGCACGCTGAGAAAACCAAAGAATCTCTGCGTGCTCCGTGCGCTCTGCGGTGAAGAAAGGACATCAACACGAAAGGGGGAGACCACCGAAAAAGGAGAATACAGAATACCATGAAGAGTAACTGGAAACGTATCGGTGTGTTGGCTGCGTCTATGGCCCTCGTTGGGGTAATGGCGGTCAGCACCGTCGCTGGAGCGCAAGGGCCGGGGAACGGCAACGCCCCTGGCGGCCAGCCCCCGTCAGGCGAGCTGAGCGAGGCCGAGATCGAAGGCCTGCTGTACATGCGGGAAGAGGAGAAGCTGGCCCGGGATGTGTACCTGACGCTCTACGAGGCGTGGGAGCTGCCCATCTTCCACAACTTAGGTGTCGCCCATCAAGACATCGTAGAAAGCGAATACCCTGTGATACAATAAGCCGCATGCTGCTTATACTATTCTGCATGTGGTTTATCTTGCCGATGGAGGAGTCTCCTCCTCCTTGATCCCTACTTTCGCTTCTACTTTCGGTTCCTGGCCCCCCACCAGGATGACCTGGCCTACCGGCCGGAGCAGGTGCTGCCCCGCATCCGGGAGGGGTTACGCGCCTTTGTGGGCATGACCGCCTTTGAGGAGCTGAGCCGGCAGTGGGTCGCCGAGCAGGGGCGGGTAGGGGCGTTGCCCTTCGAGGTTGGGGAGGTGGGCAGTCATTCTCGTTTCCTCCGCTTCTTCGCCTCTCGCACCTGGCTGCACCGGATGTCCCAGCGCAGCTCCTGTAGCAGCCGCTCCTCGTAGTCCGTGAAGGGACGAGGCTGCATGTCTTCGGACAAGATCGCCCCCCTGGCGGCCATGTATCGGGCAGCCAGGTTGCAGTAGATCTCCGCCCACTCGTGGCTCAGGGGCACGGCCAGGCCGGCGTAGTAGAGACAGGCCAGCGCCGTGGGCTCTGGCCTGTCTGTTGGTGTGGCGGAACATTGCGCCTATCTGCTGCGCAGAACCACGGGCAGGTAAACCCGCAGCTCCCCACCTACCGTCACGAGCGCATCCTGGGTCTGGGCGGGGATCTCCACCGGGTCGGGGCGGGTGTCGTCGCCCAGCCGCACGTCCACGAAGTGCACCGCGCTGCTGCCCTTGGCCAGTGCCTCAAAGGTCACTGTGGCCAGGACGCCGCTGCCGGAGCGGGCCGTGGCCGGATGCAACTGGGTCACGGCGAAGTCGATGGTGCCGGCCGTGTTGTCCGCCTGGTTCACCAGCACGAACTGGTTGAAGGGGTCGAGGAAGTCGCCAGGCCGGATCTGCACGCCAGGGGCGCTGCCGCGCGGATCGGCGTCGCGCACCCGGAGCACAGTGGGGTCGAAGGAGAGTTGCACGCGGCCGCCGTAGAGGTCGGTGACCTGTTCCACGCGGATGTCCAGGTCCACGGTCTGGCCCGTGACGCTCAGGTTCGCCTGGCTGGGGTGGATGACGACGCGGGTGACCAGGTCTGGTTGGGTGAGCGGGCGGCTCAATTGCGCCAGCCGCCGCACGGCCACTGCCTCGCCCCAGGGGCCGGGCGCCACATGGTCCCAGTTGAACTGCACCGCGACCATGTCCAGGATGTTGACGGTGCTGTCGTCGGTGATGTCGGCGCGCCGGTCCCATTCGGGGTCCATGGGGGTGGTGTCCCAGGCCAGGCCGGTGGATATGGCGTCGAACTGCTCGATGTGATCATCACCGTTGACGTCGCCACCGAGCAGGGTGACCTCCGGCAGGAGGAGCACACCCTCCGGCAGATGGACCTCGCGCCAGGAGCGCAGGTAGCTCTCGCGGCCAACGGCCACGGTGTGCGGGCCAGGCTCCAGGCCGGGGATGATGAACGAGCCATCTGGGCTGGCCGGGCTGCAGCGCTCGTCAACGCAGACCACGGCGCCGGCATTGCTGGCCCGCCGCTCCAGGATCACCCGGCCGATCAGTGTGGTCGTAGCCTCCCGGACGAGCAGCACACCGCCCTCCGGCGCGGCCTCGATGGGCACCGACCGGGGGTCGGAGAGCACCAGGCCGGTAAAGGCCAGCGGGCTCTCACCCGGGCGGAGGCCATGGAAGGTGATGCGGGCCAGCGTGCCCGATCCGCTGACGCCGGGCTTGTCGCCCTGCAGGCTGACCGCGTAGTGGATGGTGCCCTGCGTGTTATCGGCCTGGTTGCGGATGACGGTGTCGGGCACGGGGAAGTCGCCCTCCTCGATCTGCACACCGGGCTGGAAGTCGTAGGCGTCCACCACTTGCACGACCTCCGGGTTGAAGACCAGCTCCACCTGGGCGGCATAGAGATTCTCGATGTTGTCCACGCGCAACTCGACCGTCGCCGTCGCCGAGACGGGCAGGGTGCTCTCTACCGGCGCGACGAAGAGCCGCGGCTGGGCGGGACCGCCGACTTGCACGGTGACGCGGTCGGGCAGGCTGCCCACCTGGCCATCGTGCACCAGCAACTCGATCTCGTAGTCGCCTTCGGTGTTGGCGGAGAACGTGGGGAAGGGCGTGTCGGCGCCGGCGAGCGAGACCTGGCTGCCGGGTGGCTGGACGGCCACGGACCAGGCGAAGGCGAGCGGATCGCCGTCCGGGTCCTCTGATGAGTTGCCATCGAGCCGGACGGTGGCATTGAGCCCCGCCGTGCGGTCCGGCCCGGCATTGGCAGTGGGCTGGGAATTGGGCCGGTCCAGGACGGTCACGGAGATGCTGTCCAGTCCCACCATACCCTGGCCGTCTTCGGCCATGAGGCTCACCCGGTATTGTCCCGGCGGCAGGATGTCCACGTCCAGATGGCGTCCCGTGCCCAAGGGCATGTAGCGGCCAGCGAACCAGTGCAGCGCTTCGGGGTCGAGCAGGCCATCCTCCAGGTCCGACGCCGTCCCCACGAGCACCAGCCGGTCGCCTTCCTCCATTACGGTCTCGGTCGCGGGGGACAGGATGCGGGCCACCGGCGATTTGCGCTGGACAGCGAACACGGGCGAGGTGGCCATGGCCGTGTTGAACCCATCGCTGGCCAGCACGCGCACCATGGCCTCCTCGCCGCCGGGCAGCCCGCCCAAGTCCACGGGGAAGACCTGCTCTGTCCAGTCGCTCGCCAGCGTCTGCCACTCCCGCTCGCCGTCTGGACCAGGCGCGGGGCTGTACTGGATCATGGTGTGCAGCGGATCGCCGTCGCCATCCTCGCCGCTCCAGATGATCAACGGCTCGTCCGGCTGGCCCTGGAAGCCGTCGGCGGTGGGGGAGATGATCTGCACGCTGGGGTGCTGTTCGCTGCGCTGCCGCTCGGCCAGCACCTCGTCGCCGCGGCGAAACTGCACCGTCACCACGCCTTCGGGCAGCGGCAGGAGTTCGCCGAAGCTGAGGGGCACGGCCAGCGCGTCGGGAGGCTCGCTCAGGTCAGCGTGCAACAGCGGGACCTCGAACCGGCGTACGAGCAGCTCCTGCCCGGTCCGGCCCAACAGCGCCACGCTGTGCTCGCCCTGTCCCTCGTGGTCGGAGGTCCCGGAGGGCAGCTCCATCTCATAGGCCGGAGGAAGGCTCCACTCGCCCTCCGACAGCTCCTGTCCGCGTAGGAGAAGATAACTGCCCCTCTGGCCCGGCACGAGCTGCGGCGCGGGCAGCGCAGCTTTCTCTGCAATCTGCTCATCCGTTCCCCCATCCCCTGCCACCGCGGGCTCCACAGCCCAGATGGTCGTGCTCTTGGGATAGGGCAGGTTGCTGCCCGTGAAGGCATTGTAGATGCGGATCCAGTTGCGCGGCGAGATCCACTCGGAGCAGGGGCCGTAGGACATGATGTCGTGCGGGTGATCGGTGAAATCGGCGGGCGGGTCGGTGTCGGGCTGGCCAGCGCAGTCATCATCGGGGATGGCGCAGCCGCCTACCGTGTCGTTATCCTCGTTGACCCCGTTATCGCAGACGCCAGCGGTCAGGCATTGCGTCTGCCCACCGGGGATGACCTTCATGGCGATGATGTCGAAGCCGAAGGCGCCCGTGGTGCCGTGGTTGTTGGGCCAATCCGTGTCGCACCAGTTGTTCTGGCATTCGGCGTTGCACACGCCGTGACCTGGCGGTGGGCCGGCGTGCAGTAGCCCCATGGCATGGCCTACCTCGTGGCCCAGGGCGGAGGGATTGGCGCCGTAGGAGTAGCCGCCGCCACCGAGGCCAGCGCAGGGGAAACCGGTGTCCATCAGCCCGTAGACGGCCTGCTTGTTGGCCTTGTTCGGGTAGTCGTTCTTCAGATCATTGAAGGCACTGTTGCAGCGCGCGCCCAGGTTCTTCTGCGGGTCGGGATCGCAGGTGTCGCCGCAGTCGTCGTAGGTCCACGTGGCGCTGGCCGCGGTAAACACGGTGGCTTCGTCGATGGGATAGTGGCGGGAAATAAGGTCCGAGGCGCTGTCCAGTGCGTACTGCGTGGCGTTGAAGGTCTGGTTGCCCAGCTTGCGCTGCACCGAGACCAGGTGCACCAGGCTGGTCAGGGCGGGCACGGTGTGGAACTGCACGTCCCAGATGCGGAAGCGGTTGGCCGCGTCGACGCATCCCGCACACTCCTGCAGGCCCGTCGGAGCCTGCAGGACGGCCTCCAGGTGGATGGTGCCCGTTCCGGTCCAGCTACTGGGCAGCACGAAGTTCCAGCTCAGCCGGGTATCCCTGCGCTTGGTATCCAGGCTGTCGGCCGGCCGAACGGTGATCTCTTTCAGGATGTTGGGCGGCTGGTTCTGGGCGTCGATGACCTGCGAGCCAGCGCAGGGCGTCGTGTACGCGGCGTCGGAGAAGCAGCGCAACTGGGCCCGTACCTTGTCCACCTGCTGGTTGCCAGTCGTACCGGCCACGCCCGCGTACAGCCGCACCACGGTGGTGCGGTTGGCCACCAGGGGCACGGACGTGGGCGCCGCCGGGTACTGGTGGCTGGGAGGGGTGGGTCCGGCCAGCGTGGGCTGCGCGTTGGTCGGCAGCCAGGGCTGGGTGGCCTGAGTGATCTCCATGGCCTGGACCCAAAGGTTGAAGTAGCCGATCGCCACCACGTTGATCGTGCGGTCGGCCTGGCCTACGTGGTCGGCAAAGTCCCAGGCCTTGACGCGGACCTTCGCCGTGTCGTTGGGCATGACCGTGTAGAAGTCGTAGCTCGCCTGGGTAGGCACCACGTCGTAGAGGCACAGTGGCCCGGTGCCCCCGCAGACGTAGAACGAGCCCAGCTCCTGCCCCGAGCCACTCAAGAACAGGACCTGGATCTTGGCGATGCCGGTCTGGCTATCGCTGGCCTTGAAGGCTAGTTCCTGGTAGGACGTCTGTTGCGTCGTGCCATCCGCCGCGGGCTTGGTGATCTGGACGCTGGGCGCGGCGGTGTCGGTGATGCACGGCGGCCCGATGGTGCTGTAGGTCAGGTCGTCGATTACCTCGTGGGTCGCGTTGCCGGCGGCCGGGCCGCTGAACCAGATTTCCACGCTGCGGATGTTGGCGCTGGCCGAGGTGACGGAGAGCTCGTGCAGCACCTCGGTCGGGCCGACGCCCAGTTGGATGTTGTCCAAGGCCACGGGCGTGCCAGAGCCGGGCGTATCGGTGCTATAGGCCCACATGTGCGCCACCACGCCGAAGCTGTAGGCGCGGTTGAGCCCCGCCTGCACGCTCACCGCCGACTGCCCCGTCGTGAAGCGAATCTGCACCGTCTTGAACTCCCCGAACTCATCGCCAGAGAACTGGTTGGTGAGCGCGTGGGTGGGGCTGGCCGTGGTCACGGAGGGGGTGAAGATGCGGCCGCCGTGGTTGAGGAACTCGACGCCCTTGTTGGTTGCCGGGTTGTTGCAGTACTGGCTGCGTACCATCTCCGGCTGCGGGATGGTCTCCTCGAAGGTGATCTGCCCCTGCAGTTCGGGCGCGGCGCGCTGACCGGCCCCCGACGGGCCAGGCAGCAGCGCCAGCAGAAGCAGCGTCAGGACGATGATGTGGCAAGGTACAAGCTTTCTCTGCATCGTTACCATACCTCCCCTGTGCAAACCCTAAAGGTCTGTAAGCCCTTTAGGGTCTGGGTGCCCGCCCCTACGGCACGAGCGTGACCGGCAGGTAGATCCGCACTCCCCCGCCCTCTGTGACCAGCGCATCCCGGGTCTGGGTGGGAATCTCCAGCGGATCGGGGCGGGTGTCGTCGCCCAGGCGCACGCCCACGAGATGCACAGCGCTGCTGGACTGGCCCACGACTTCGAAGGTCACCGTGGCCAGGACGCCGCTGCCGGAGCGGGCCGTGGCCGGATGCAGTTGCGTGACGGCGAAGTCAATGGTGCCCGCGCTGTTGTCGGCCCGATTGACCAGCACGAACTGGTGGAAGGGATCGAGGAAGTCGCCGGGCCGGATCTGCACGCCGGGGGCGCCGTCGCTGGGATCGGCGTCCACCACCTGCAGCACGGTGGGGTCGAACGAGAGCTGGATGCGCCCGCCGTAGAGGTCGGTCACCTCCTCCACCCGAATCTCCAGGTCCACGGTCTGGCCTGCTCCGGTGGGAGCTGCCAGGCCGGGGCTGAGCACCACCCGGCTGGCCGCGTCCTCGGATACCGGCGGCCGGGCGAGATCAGCGGCCTGGCGCAGCAGCACCGCCTCGCCCCAGGGGCCAGGCGCCAGGCTATCCCAGTTGAACTGGATGGCCACCATGTCCAGGACGTTCACGTTGCCGTCGTCGGTGATGTCGGCGCGGCGATCCCATTGGGGGTCCATGGACGTGGCGTTCCAGGCCAGGCCGGCCGACATGGCGTCGAACTGCTCGATGCGGTCGTCCTGGTTGATGTCGCCGCCCAGCAGCGTGACCTCGGGCAGGCCCACCGGCTCTGGGGGCACATTTACCTGGCGAAAGGTGGTCAGGTAACTCTCGCGCCGGACGAAGACAGTCTGCAGCCCGGGCGGGACATCGGCCAGCACGTAAGAGCCATCCGCGGCGCTGTTCGTGCAGTGGTCGCCGACGCAGACTTGCGCACCAGCGTTGCTGGCGCGGCGTTCCAGCACGACGCGGCCACTGATGACCCCCGCCGCCCCGTGCACCGCCACCACGCCGTCCACCACACGGGTCGGGATCTCCAGCGACTGCGGATCGGAGAGGATCGCGCGGGTGAAATGGAGCGGGCTGACACCCTCCGCCTTGCCGTGGAAGAGGATACGGGCCAGAACGCCCGAGCCGTTGACCCCGGACTTGTCGCCCTGCAGGCTGACGGCGTACTGGATGGCGCCGCGCTGGTTGTCCACCTGGTTGCGGATGACGGTATCCGGCACGGGGAACTCCCCTTCCTCGATCTGCACGCCGGGCTGGAAGTCATAGGCGTCGATCACCTCGAGCACCGCGGGATCGAAGGCCAGCTCTATCTGCGCGGCGTAGAGGTTTTCCACATCCACCAGCCGCAATTCGACCACCACCGTGTCCGACACCAGCGCGCTGCTCCAGGCCGGCGACACGTGTAGCACAGCGTCCTGACATTCGTAGCTGCATCCGCGCGTGCCCTCGTCGTTCCAACCCTCGGCCGTGCCACAGGTGTTGTCGCCGCCGCTGCCCTCCGATTCGTAGACATAGATGTCGGAGCCGGCCTGGCCGCAGACGTAGTTGGCTGAGATCTCGTTGCCGGGTGAGCTGTGCACGAAGATCCCCGCCTTGCCGCTTCCCACGATCGTGTTATCCAGCACTGCGTTGGCCTCGGAACCCTCCAGGTAGACGCCGCCCCGCCCATTGCCGCTGAACAGGTTCTCCACGAGTTGCACACGGGATGACCGGTCGAGGACGACGCCATACTCGTTGAACTCCAGGGTATTGTGTACGATCTCATCGCCGCTGGAGCCACGGACGGTGATGCCATACCGGTAGCCACGCACCGTGCAGTTACGAATGACGACATCGTTGACCCCTTCGGGCACGTGGATGCCGTACCCCGTACCGGTGCCCATCAGCAGCGCGCCGTTGCAGTCCAGTACCACGCCGGAGCTGCCGATGGTGATGGCTGCCTGTCCTTCTGGCGCCGGGATATGGTACACTCCGGGGGCCAACGTAGTATCGCTACCGATGCCACCGATCTCGCAGGCATCACCCAAACCGTCGCCGTCGCTGTCCGCCTGGTCGGGGTTGGGGACGCCCCGGCAGTTGTCTTCTGCATCGGGCACCCCGTCACCATCGCCATCGGGCAGGTAGCGGCAGGAGGCGGTCCGGGCATCGCAGCGGTCCGCGGTGAGCGGATCGCCGTCATCGCAGATCTTTTGATCACAAGAGCAGCCGACGCGGTCGACCGTGGACCCCCGTCTGGTGAGGGGGCAGCGATCGTCGGCGTCGCGTACGCCATCGCCGTCGCTGTCGGCCTCGGGATTGAAGTCCGGATCCACGTCGTACGTGCAGTCTGGGTCGATGCGCCCGTCGGCGGTCAGGTCGCAATAGTCGTCGGCAGTGCCAGTGGCGCAGTCCTGGGGACAGGTGCGGTAGTCCTCGCCCCGGTCGCACACGCCGTTGGGGTTGCAGACGACCTTGACCGGCGGCGTGGAGGCCCGGTACGAGCTGCCTCCCGCCGACACCCTGGTTGGCTCCAGCGTGTGGACTCCCACCGACGTGGGGAGCACCTGGAAGAGCATGGTTTCCGCCTCGTTGGGCGGCAACTGGAGGGTCCACTGATGAAACAGGTAGTGGTAACCCTCATACCGCGCCTCTTCCGGGTGCAGACCCAGGTAGTTGACGCCGGGCACGAATGTCTCCTGGACCACGGCCTGCACCGGGACATCCTCGTTATTGCGGACGACGATGGCGATCTCCACCGCGTCGCCCAGGATGATCTCCTCGCGGCTAACGTACTTGTGCACCTCCAGGTCCACGGGCGGCGGAGGCTCCTGCACCTCGACCACCTCCCGGCGTACGCAGGGATGGAGCTCCGTGCATTCTCCGTCCTGCTGCTCGGGCGCAGCGGGCAAGGCCCAGGGGTTCGGTGAGGTCTCCAGAGGCGGGGCAAGGGGAGTGACCGCGGCCAACGAACTGGCAGTGGCGACGCTCTCGCAGCCGTAGATATTGCTGTTGCTCGGGCAATTGTCCGTATCCTCATCGTAGGAATCGTTGTAGCATCCATCGTCCAGGCTGCGGCAGTAGTCGTACCAGACACAGAACTGCCAACTACAGCCCGCGGCGGCCTGGCAGGAGGAACCGGTGGTGAACACACCACACGCGCTCTCGCTGGGCGTGCCCGTGCAGGATCCCGCCGACCAGGTGCACCCGCCTTGCGTGCACTCTTTCTCCGTGGTCATGCTGGAACAGGAGTTGGGAGTGCCCTTGCAGCAGTGATGGTCGGGGCTGGTGAAGCCGCTGCCGCCGAACACTTCGTCGCCTCGATTGCTGACCGTATCCACGTAGTGCCACTTGACCTCGCCGGGGAAGCGCACCAGGTTGTAGCCGTGTCCATCGCCGTCCACCCCCAGCACGTCCTGCTTGGCGTAGCCCACCTTGCGCAGCGCGGTGGCCAGAGCCACGGCGTAGTCAACGCACGTCCCGGTGGAGAGCCGGTTGATGGTGGCATGTGCCGGCGGCTCCCCGAAACTGTCGTTGTTGGCGTGGAAGTCAGTGTCCGAGTTCCAGTAGCCGTCGTTGCCGTACGTGCCGAAGATCCAGGCGTCGGTGTATTCACAGACGTGCCCGCCCATCTTGAAGTCGGGCTTCGGGCAGGTGTTCTCTGCGCAGGCGTACCAGATCCCCATCTCATAGGCGGGTGGTTCGACGTGCCATTCGCGGCAGGCGGATGGACACTCGTCGTGTCCGTGACAGCAGAGCTCGCCGTAGAAGTACCCCTGCATGTAGACAGCCTCGGCGCCGAAGCTGCGGATCAGGTAGTGGCCCAGACACTGCTTGAGCGTGGTGGGCGTGACCTTGTGCCGGAAGTCGTTGGAGTAGGCCTGGCCCTGGGCGTAGGAGCAGGCCGCTTCCTTGCCCTTCTCCCGGTTGCCCGAAAGCTTGGTGGTGTAGTCCTCGTACTCACAACAGAGCAGGGCATCCTCCACGAGATAGTCCAGATCCTTGGCGCACACCTCCACCAGGCTGCACGAGGCGTTCTCGGAATTGAGGTCGATGTCCGGCCCCTGGCTGGTGGGCCAGGATTGCGTACAGATGGTGTCCGTCGGCGCGTATTTGGCGCCGGTGGCACACAACGAACAGGGCGGGCAATAGGTCCCGCCGCAGTCGATGCCCTTCTCATCGCCGTTCTTCTTCCCATCGGAGCAGAGATAGCAGCGGTAGGTGCAGCCTTTCTTGCCCGTGTCATTCCAGTTGTAGGTGTCCTCGCAGGTGTTATTGTCGCCGGAGTTGCCAGTGGACCCGCCCACCATGCTGACGTCGGTGCCTTGCTGGGAGCAGATGGTGTTCAGGTTGATGGTGTTGCTGGTGCAGTTGTCCAGCTTGATGCCCTGGTAGTTGTCCTCCAGCATGTTGTTGTGGATGGTATTGGAATCGGAACTGTAGAGATAGAGCCCCCAGGCCGGCTGAGAGTGATCGTTGTCGTGCACGTCGTTGAACGAGATCTGATTGGAGTCCGACAGGTCCAGGCGAATGCCCACGCTCTTGTTGGCGGTGACATCGTTGTTGTAGAGCTGGTTGCTGGCCGAACTGCTCAGGTTGATGCCCGTGCCGTTGTCTCTGGCCTGATTGGTGTACAGGTGGTTGCTGGCCGAGCCGCTCAGGTAGATGCCATTGGAGCTATTGGACTTCGTCGTATTCTTCTCCACCGTATTGTTGGAGGAATTGTACAGGGAGATGCCGTGCTGGAAGTCCTGCACCGTGCAGTTCCTGACCGTGTTGCCGCTGCGGCCGGACATGGTGATGCCGGAATCGCTGCCCAGGTCGTCGCCATCGATCACGTAGCCGCCGCCATCGAACACCACGTTGCTGGCGCCGAACACGATGCAGGTGCCCGCGTGTTGCATGATGTTGCTGGCGAGCATCACTGTCTCGTAGCTGCCGTTGAGCTTGGCCGAGCAGTCGGAACAGGAAGTGCACTTGGCCGTGGTCGGGCAACTGCTGGTGCAACCGCTCGTCCCGGCGTCATTCCACCCGTCGGGCTTGTCGCAGGAGTTGTTGTCACCGCTATTGCCGGAGCTGCTGCTGAGGTTGAAGTCCAGCCCCACATTCTGGCAGACGGTGTTGCCATTGATGGCCGTGTTGTTGGAGCTGGTGAGGGAGATCCCATCGTCGCCGTTGTAGCTCGCCGTGTTGGAGCTGATGGTGTTGGAATGGGAATTCTCCAACCGGATGCCGTCCACGGTGTTCGATTGGGCCGTATTGTTGGTGAAGGTATTGTTGTTGGCGTAGTACAGATAGATGCCGTCGCTGAAGTCGGTGATGGTACAGTTGCGCACGGTGTTGCCCGTCGCCGAGAAGATGCCCACGCCTCGGTCCGGGTCGATGGCTGCGTCGTCACCATCTATCTGAAGGCCATTGCAGTCGAATACCACATTGTTGACGCCGTGGAAGCCAATGCAGCCACCGGAGTGGCCAACGATGTTCACGCTGAGCGTCACGGTGTCGTAGAGCCCGCTGTTGATCTTGGTCGTACAGTCGGCGCAGGAATTGCAGGTGGTGCCGGAGGCCGTGGCCGCTCCGGCGCTCAACACCGCTGCGACGACGGCCAAGAGGGGGATCACGATCCAGGTCATTGGAGTGCGCATAGGCTTGTCTCCTTCGGGTGAGTGAGGCGCCGGGGCAACGAAGCGCCGCGGCACGACGAGCCCGGTCGCCGAGGTCGAGGCATCAGGGCGCGCCGGGCACCAAGGCCACCAGGCACCACGGCAGAGGGTCGGCAGGTGCTATCGCGCCAGGCCGCCGAGGCATCGCGGCACCCGGCCCCAAGGCCTCGGCCAGCGGTCCCAACCTACCAACCTACCAACCTACCAATCTACCAATCTACCAATCTGCCGACCTACCCAGGACCGACCTTCCCACGCCTCACGGCGTGAGCATCATCGGCAGGTAGACCCGCACCTGACCGCCCACCGTGACCAGCCCGTCCTGTGTCTGGGCAGGGATCTCCACTGGGTCGGGGCGGGTGTCATCGCCCAGCCGGACGTCGACGAAGTGCACCGCGCTGCTACCCTGGGCCAGCGCCTCAAAGGTCACTGTGGCCAGGACGCCGCTGCCGGAGCGGGCCGTGGCCGGATGCAACTGGGTCACGGCGAAGTCGATGGTGCCGGCCGTGTTGTCCGCCTGGTTCACCAGCACGAACTGGTTGAAGGGGTCGAGGAAGTCGCCAGGCCGGATCTGCACGCCAGGGGCGCTGCCGCGCGGATCGGCGTCGCGCACCCGGAGCACAGTGGGGTCGAAGGAGAGTTGCACGCGGCCGCCGTAGAGGTCGGTGACCTGTTCCACGCGGATGTCCAGGTCCACGGTCTGGCCCGTGACGCTCAGGTTCGCCTGGCTGGGGTGGATGACGACGCGGGTGACCAGGTCTGGTTGGGTGAGCGGGCGGCTCAATTGCGCCAGCCGCCGCACGGCCACTGCCTCGTCCCAGGGGCCGGGCGCCACCTGGTCCCAGTTGAACTGGATGGCCACCATGTCCAGGATATTGACATTGCTGTCGGCGGTGACGTCGGCGCGCCGGTCCCATTCGGCATCCATGGGGGTGGTGTTCCAGGCCAGGCCGGCAGACATGGCGTCGAACTGTTCGATGTGATCATCGCCGTTGACGTCGCCGCCCAGCAGCGTGACCTCGGGCAGGGCCAGCGGGCCCACGGGCACGTCCACCTGGCGCCAGGAGCGCAGGTAGCTCTCGCGGCTGACGAAAACTGTCTGCGGCCCTGGCGGGACGTCGGCCAGCATATAGGAGCCGTCGTCGGCGGTCGGCGCACAGCCGTCGTTCACGCAGACCTGCGCGCCGGCGTTGCTCGTGCGCCGTTCCAGGATCACCCGGCCGGTGAGCAGTCCTACGGCCTGGCGGACAACGATCACGCCATCCTCGGTGCGGAAGGGGATGGGCACCGACTGGGGATCGGAGAGGATCGCCCGGACGAAACGCACCGTGCTGATCCCCTCCTCTTTGCTGTGGAAGACGATGCGGGCCAGGGCGCCCGAGCCGCTGACGCCGGGCTTGTCCCCCTGCAGGCTGGCGGCGTACTGGATGGTGCCGCGCTGGTTGTCCACCTGGTTGCGGATCACGGTATCGGGTACAGGGAAGTCCCCTTCCAGGATCTGCACGCCGGGCAGGAAGTCGTAGGCATCCACCACCTCCACGACCTGCGGGTCGAAGGTCAGCTCCACCTGGGCGCCGTACAGACTGAGCACGTCATGGATGCGCAGTTCCACGGTGATCGTCTGTGGCACGCCGACGGTGACGTAGGGTGGCGTGATAGACAGGGTGGGGCCGACGAAGATGGTGATGCGGTCCTGGCCCACCATCTGGTGGCTGTCGTAGGCCTCCAGCGTGACCAGATAGGCGCCCGGCTCCTCGATGCGCAGGGCGACCTCCTCTCCGAACCACTGGCCGTAGACCCCTTCGATCGACCAGCGCAGACGGTCGCCTTCCAGCCGGCCATCTTCCAGGTCGTAGGCCGAGCCGGTGAGGACGATCTGCTCGCCCGGCTCGTAGCCCGCGCCGTCCTCCGGCTGCAGGATGTGCACCGCCGGCGGATGGGGCGCCACGCGGAAGGGCTCGTCCGACTGGTCGCGGCCGGTCAAGATGCCGTCGGTGGCCAGGACGCGCATCAGGCCCATCTCGGTCCCAGGGATCTGCGCTGAGTCCACTTCCAGGAAGGGCTCCGTCAGCCCGGCGGCCAGCGACTGCCAGCTCTCGCCGCCGTCGGGGCTATAGAGCACGTTGTAGGTGAGACCCTCCATGTCCGGGTCGCCCGCCTCCCACTCTACGACGTGGATGCCTTCCCACAGCTCGCCGCCATTGGGCCTGATCACGTGCACCTCGGGCACGTTCTCGCTGACATGGCGCTCGTCCAGGACCTCCATGCCCCGGGAAAGCTGGACCAGGGCCGTATCCGGCGGGAAGGGGAGGCGCATGCCAAAGGTGCCCACCGTCGACTCGCCGGTCCAGCGCCGGTTGCTGATATCCACGTCGAAGCAGAGTTCCCGCAGCAGAAGGTTCGCCCCATCGAAGAAGCGGAGGCAGTAGGCATTGCCCTCGGGGATGCCCATCGGCGGTAAGTCCTCGTCGAGCAGCCACAATGGGTTCAGCTCGCCGCCCTCTTCCGTGACCTGCCCGGAGACGATGGCCATGGGGCCTTCCTGCTGTTTCGGCGTCCATTGGGCCTGGGCCAGCCAATCAATGGTCCCGTTGAGGACCTGGGTCCAGTTCCACGGAGAAATCCACATGTCCAGGCTGCTGTTGCCGCAGTTGCCGCCCACCATCCAGTCCCGCTTGGTGGCCACGTGGGCGGTGAGGCTGAAGACGTCGAAGCCTACCTCCTGGATGGCAGAGGTGCCCACGCCATAGGGCCAGTCGGAGGCGGGATCGGCGCAGGGGGGGTGGCGGCGGCCCAGGTTGTGGCCGATCTCGTGGGCGATGACCGCGTTCTGCAGCACCTCGTCGCCCGCCGACACGTGGCCCGCTCCGCCGAGCCAGGTGGGGTCCGACAGGCCGTTGTTCCACGATCCGCTGGGCAGCCAGCCAAAGACCTGATCCGGCGGACTGGTGGAGGCCAGATAGCGGTTGTTGAGCTCGGTGATCAGCGCGCTATCGAAGACGTTGATGTTCTGGTTGAAGGCCGAACCCGAGGGCCAGGCGAAGTAGGTCAACTGGCTCACCGGGAAGAGGGTGCGCAGGAAACCCTCGGCCGCGGTCATGGTCGCCGCGCTGGCCGTGTGGGCTCCTGTCCATCCCGACCAGGTGTAGTTCACCGGCACATAGGCCACGCTCAGGTTGCGGGCTGCAGCGAAGCTGACCGTGACCGACGAGGACATATTGTTGGCCGTGTTGGACTCGGGGATCACCATGCCCGGATTGATCTCCGCTTGTAGCACGATAATGCCGGAGCGCCAGCTCGCGGGAAGTTGGAAGTTGAATGAGCTGGAGGGGCTCTCCCGCTGGGCGCCCAGGGTGCTGACGAAGACGGTGGTGTCGTTGGGTGCGATGGGCGAGCCGGGCAAGGGTGCCCCCGCCTTGGTCCCAAAGAGCCGGGCGTTGACGTTGACCGTGTCGGCCAGGTCCACCGCCGGGTAGACGCGCACGTAAGTCAGCTTGTTGGCGATCAGGGGCACGCTGTTGTCGGCGCAGGCGGTGGCCCCGGTGGTGTTGTCCAGACACTGGATGGCCTGGGTCCCCTCGATGTCCGAGATGGTGAGGTCCACTTTCGCTTCCGCCGCGGCGATGGGCAGCCGCCATACGCCGTCGTAGTCACCCCAGTAGACGTGGGTGCTGGTGAGCGTCACGTCACGCGGACCGAACAGTCCCAAGGCCAGGTTCTCCACCGTGCCGCCCCCCTTGAGGACGCGCCGCACGCGGCCGGTGTGGGTGCCGGTGGTGTCGGTCCAGAAGACGTGGGTGTCGTTCACGGCGATGGTTTCGGCCATGTAGGGGGAGATGTCGGCGGCGACGTAGGCGGTCAAGCCGGTCCCGTCCTTTCCCACCCGGTATACCTGGCCAGTGCCCAACTCGGTGAAGTAGACGGTGGTGGCATCCAGCGCCAGGCCGTAGGGGTCATCCCGGCCGGTGACCACGTTCTGGATCGCGCCGCCGGTCTTGGCCACCCGCCGCACCTGGCCGGTGCCCGAACCCCACACCGACCAGTAGACGTGGGTTCCGTCCACGGCCAGCTTCACGCTTTGGGTGTCCACCGCCAGGACCTGTACCGCGCCGCCGGCCTTGGGCAGGCGACGGATGCCGGCGTGGTCGCCCCAGTAGACGTGCGTGCTGTCCAGGGCCAGTCCCCGGTGCAGGATGAGCGAGCTGCCACTGGTGACGACGGTGGGTGCGCCGCCGGCTACGGGGATGCGCTTGATCTTGTCATCGTGCCAGTCGGCGAAGTAGACGTGGGTGTCGTCGGCGGCCAGTTGGTACGGATCGAAGGTGCAGCTATGATACAGCGTTTGCACCGTGCCGCCGCCCAGCGGCACGCGCTTGAGGGCCGGCTCGCCATCGGCGGGGCAGAACTCGCCGCCCACGCTGATGGTATAGAAGATGTGCGTGCTGTTGGCCGTCATCGACTGGATGTGGTCGGTGGCCAGTTGCTCGGGCACATCGGCCGGCGCCATGCTGGCGGGCTCGCCTGCGGCGGCGGCCCCGGCCAGCGTGAGGCCGAACAGCAGGCCAATCGCCGCTGCGGCCAGCCAATTCGCTCGTCTCTTGTGGTTCATCGTTTTCCCCCTCCTGAGCTTGTAGTCATCAGATCGGTATATTGGTAGATCGGTAGATTGGTACACACACCATTTTACCAGCTTACCAATCTACCATACTGCCAGTGTCCATTTGAGGGAGCGCCCATGCCTCGTTTGCTCCCAACTCTCAGGGTCTACGTATCACCGGCAGATAGAGGCGCAGCGGCCCGCCGACGGTCACCAGGGCGTCTTGGGTGTTGGCCTCAATCTGCCGGGGATCGGGCCGGCTATCGTCGCCCAGACGTGCGCCGACGAAGCGGACCAGGCTGCTGCCCGGGCCGATGGCCTCGAACCTCACCGTGGCCAGCACACCGCTCCCGGTCCGTGCCTCTGCCGGGCGCAACTGGGTCACGGCGAAGTCGATGGTGCCGGCGACGTTGTCGACGCGATTGGCCACGACGAACTGATGGACGGGATCGAAGAAATAGTCGCCAGGCCGGATCTGCACGCCCGGCGCCTCGGGCCGGGTGTCGAGGTCGAGCACCTGGAGAACGGTAGGGTCAAAGGCCAGCCGGACCTGGCCGCCATAGAGGCCGGCGGCGTCCTCAATGCGGATAGCTACGTCGACGGTCTCGCCGAGGGCGCTAAGGGATGCCTGGCTTGGGCTGAGGCGCAGGAGGGCAGGTCGCTCCTTGTCCGCCCATTGCGGCACCGAAAAGGCCAGAGGTCGCTGGACCGCCGTGTCGCCCCAGGGGCCCGGCGCGGTCTGGTCCCAGTTGTACTGCACGGCGACCATGTCCAGGATGTTGACCAGGCCATCGGTGGTGATGTCGCAGCGTTCGTCCCAGGCCGGGTCGCCAGGAGTGGCATCCCAGGCCAGCCCCACGGACATGGCGTCGAACTGCTCAATGTGGTCGTCCCCGTTGACGTCCCCGCCCAGCAGCGTGACCGGCGGCAGGATGTGCGCCCCCTGCTCCACCGCCACGGCGCGCCAACTGCGCAGATAGCTGGCGCGGCTGACGGATACCGTGACCTCGCCGGGCGCCACGCCTGGAAAAGCGAAGTCCCCGGTATCGCCCGTGCTGACGCACTCCCCGTCCAGGCAGGCCTGCGCCCCCGCATTACTGGCCCGCCGTTCCAGGATCACCCGGCCCTCCACCTGAGCCAGTACCTCTGTCGGAGTGGGCGTTGGCGTGTGGGTCGGCGTGGCCGTGGGTGTGCGGGTCGGCGTGGCTGTGGGGGTGCGGGTGGGCGTCGGGGTGGGCGTGGCCGTGGGCGTGTGGGTAGGCCTGGAGGTCGGCGTGGCTGTAGGTGTGTGGGTGGGCGTGGAGGTCGGCGTGACTGTTGGCGTGTGGGTGGGCGTGGCCGTGGGGGTGCGCGTGGGCGTCGCAGTCGGCGAGGCCGTCGGCGTGGAGGTCGGTGTGCGGGTGGGGGTGGCTGTCGGCGTGCGAGTCGGCGTCGCCGTCGGCGTGCGAGTAGGCGTGGGTGTCGGGGTGCGGGTCGGCGTGTGGCTGGGTGTAGCCGTGGGCGTGCGGGTCGGCGTCGTTGTCGCCGTGCGAGTGGGCGTGGGCGTGGGAGTGTCCGTGGCTGGCGGCAGATCCCAGAAGCGGTTGTCACCCAGCGTCTTGCCCGCCAGGGGATGGGTGTACTGTATCCAGTTGTCGTTGATGCGCGTGCCGCCCACGGAACCGGCCCCCACCGAGACGTAGCCCTGGAGGTCGGTCTCCAGGATGTTGTAGAACTCACACGGGCCGGCCACGATCAGCCCAAAGTACCCCACCCGGCTGGTGGTCATCCCTTCCACCCGGTTGCCCAGGCTGCCAGAGTCGTTGGAGCAGTACAGTGCCACCGGCACATCAGGCAGCGGTGAGGTGATGTCGACCGGGTTCCCCTCGTAGACGGTGCCGGCGAGTTGGTACACGGTGACCACGTCGGCATACAGGTCCAGATTCATGTTGGGGTTGCGGCCGTCCTCCCAGACCACCAGGTTGGACCAGGCGCCGTCCGAGGCGACTGCTGGTCTCGCCTCATGGATGTTCCAGGCGTTGGAAATGACGGCGTCGGTCTGACGTGCAACGCCATCCCACCGCAAACGGCTCTGCCAGAGGTCCAGGTCGCTGGCGCTGTACTCGTACTCGTAGGTCACCAAGTACTCATCGGCCGCGAACTTGTAGGTGACAGCGGGTTTCATCCGGCGATTGCTCCCGGATGAAGAGATGAGGTACCACCCAACCGCGCCCCCGGCAATGTTCCTCCGCCAGGCCTTGATGTCCCAATCGGTGCCTGACCCGCCGATCTGGTCCTCCCAGACGATCAGGTACTCGGTCCGGGTGTTGTTGTACGCGATGTCAGGCCAGGTCTGGTCGTGGCCTGGGGCCTCGATGACGAATTCGCCGCCGAGCAGCGTGCCGTCGCCATCCACCCGCCGGCCTGTGATGTCCCAGTTCCCGGCCGTCTTGTCCTGCCAGATGACCAGGTATTCGTCCCACGCCGAGTTGTAGGCGATGGCCGGGTGTTCCTGCCTGGCCGAGCCCGTGTCCAGCGCGATGGGAGAGCCCAGCGGGCTCCCGTTCCAGTCGAGCCTCTGGGCATAGATGTCGACCTGGCCGAATTCGGGGTCGCCGACCCGGCGCTCCCACACCACCAGGTAGCCGTCCTGGTAGGGGCTATAGGCGATGACCGGGTTGCGGTCGTAGTCGGATGGCGTGGCAATGGCGATCTCTCCGCCGATGAGGGTCCCGTCATAGTCCACGCGACGGGCGTAGATATCGTGGTCCGAGAGGGAGTACTCATACTCCCACACCACCAGGTACTCCTGGTTGGGCCAGTTGTGGGCCACGTCAGGCGCCTCTCGGGGGTTGCCATCCCACGAGATGCCGAACGCGCTTCCGAGCGGAATGCCGGCGGTGCTCACGCGCCGACCGTAGATATCCGAGTCGCTGCCCCATGCCCAGTGATGGTCCTCCCAGACGACCAGGTATTCGTTCAGCCCGCTGCCGTAGGCGACAGACGGGCGGATCTGGTCGTACTCCCAACTCATGATGGTCTGCGCGGCGGACGGAGATTCCGGGTCTACGATTGACGATTTGGGCCTGGCGATGGTGGGCGATGAATCAGCGATTAGGGATAGCGCAGAGGGTGGCGCGCCGGGCGCTGTGCGCGGCGGGTACAGCGCATCGTTGGCGGCTGCTGGCGGGCCGCTCGCGACCGGCGTCGGCGGATCACCAAGAGCATCTGGGGAAGCCAGGGCAGGCGCTGAGGTGACCGCCAGCAGCGCCAGCACCATGCTGACCACCAAGGGGACAGAAATCCATCTCCTGTGCTCCATCTGGACTCCTCCTCGTCAATCCCTACCGGGGGGTTCGACAGGGGTTCTGGCCTGTTACGTTTGGACGTAACCGGCTCTGACCCCTGTTGCGTTTGCTCGTCAGGTGCTCTCCTGGGTTACAATGGAGTTGAAACGACGCCGTTGCAATCCGAAAGGAGAAAACACCATGACAAGCAAGTCCTATAATAGCACGGTTTCGCTCCTGGCGGCAGCCTGTACGACCCGATCCCGAGCGAAACCTTCACCACCTCGCTCAGCATCCGAGGGAACTGCCAGGTTTTGTCCGTCACTCGCCAGTGGCCATGCGTTACCTGGCTCTGTTAGGCCCTTTGGCCTGGGGCAGCTTTCCCGAACGAGACCTGACGCTGGGACAGCACGTGGGAAGGCAGCCGGCGATCTGTGGAATGCATGGGGGGACGCGCTGACGATGGCGACGATGTCACCGGGGAAGGGACGCAGCCGCGCCGCAGCCCATGCTGCCGATGCCCCTCGGATCTGGCTAATACGCAAGGAAGTATAGTCATATGAGTCGTTTCTGGCAAATCGGACAATGAAGCCGCAGACATTGTGAAAACCGCCTGACTTTGGCCTGGTTTGGTCGGCAGAACCCAGGACAATAGGTCTGCCAATCCGAGGAAGCAGGCGAAAAGGGATCACAAGGCTGCCTGCTGCCCCCAACGCTGCTCCGGAATGGCCATTCGGCGCACCGATTCCAGGTTTCGCGCCACGCGCAGATCAGTCTGACTGGATCATCACGTCAGGGGGGGGCGAGTTAGAGTAGAGGGATTGACAATGACACATCGTAGAAGACGATGCATAGCCGCAAAACATGGCCCTTTCAAAATGTCTGTTTTACAGTTCGCCCATCTTGCCTCCACAACTCCTCCACAATGATATGCTATAGTGCACTTCGGAAGCAGGCGAGTCCTTGCGACAATCAAGGGCTCTCCTGCGAACGATGATCGTTAACAATCAAGTTGAAAAAGGAGAATACAGAATACCATGAAGAGTAACTGGAAACGTATCGGTGTGTTGGCTGCGTCTATGGCCCTCGTTGGGGTAATGGCGGTCAGCACCGTCGCTGGAGCGCAAGGGCCGGGGAACGGCAACGCCCCTGGCGGCCAGCCCCCGTCAGGCGAGCTGAGCGAGGCCGAGATCGAAGGCCTGCTGTACATGCGGGAAGAGGAGAAGCTGGCCCGGGATGTGTACCTGACGCTCTACGAGGCGTGGGAGCTGCCCATCTTCCAGAACATCGCCAGCAGCGAGCAGCAACACATGGATGCTGTCTTGGGACTGATGGAGCGCTACGGCCTGGAAGACCCGGCAGAGGGCCAGGACACAGGCGAGTTCGCCAACCCGACGCTGCAGGAGCTGTACGATCAGTTAGTGGAGACGGGCGGGCAATCGCTGGAGGATGCCCTGCGCGTGGGGGCGGCCATCGAGGAGATTGACATCCTCGATCTGGAAGAGCACATCGCCCAGACCGACAAGGCCGACATCCAGCGGGTCTACGAGAACCTGCTGCGGGGCTCCCGCAACCACCTGCGCTCCTTCGTCGGAACGCTGGAGCGAGAGACTGGCGAGACCTACGCGCCGCAGTACCTCAGCCAGGAGGCGTACGATGCCATCGTGAGCTCGCCGATGGAGAGGGGGGGCGGCGGAGGCCAGGGGGGCGGTGGTAGAGGAGGCCGTGGCGGGGGACGCGGACGCTAGACAGAGTAAAGTAACGGTTTACTGACGAGGCGGGAGGCAACTCCCGCCTCTTGTTTTTTCGCCAGTTTCCTTTACATTTCCCCCACGTTTTCTCCATAATCCCTCCACAACCATCTGCTACACTCGGTGTAGAAACGTGCCCATGGATGCGGCACGTAACAAACACAAAGGAGAAAACGAAAGATGACCAAGAAGATACTTATCGGCGCCTTAGTCGCCGTTCTGGTGGGCGCTTTGGCTGTGGCTGCTGTGGATCTCATCGGCGGCTCGGCCAGTGCCGAAGGTGGACAGCGGCATGGCCGCTCAGTTCAGCAGGAGACAGAGGATGGTTCTGGTGCTGCGGCCAATCAGGCCGGTGGCAAGGGCTATGGCCGCCAGGGGCAGGAGAGCACTCAGGAGAGCAGTGCCGATGCCCCAGTGGGTGAGCCCGGCAACGGTCAGGGCAGCGGCCGCGGCGCTGGCGGACAGCAAGGCGAGGGGGCTGTTTCACCCGATCCGGAGCCTCAGGCCAGCGTCGAGGCATGGCTGACCTACGCGGGCACGGTGGCGGCGTTGGATGATCAGACGGTGACCATCGCCACCGACGACGGCCAGGAACTGGCCATCAAGCTGGGGCCGTCCTGGTACTGGCAGGATCAGGACTTCTCCCTGGAAGCCGGTGATGAGGTCTCGGCGACGGGCTTCTACGACGGAGAGGACTTCGA
>JACNHM010000283.1 GCA_014383605.1 Chloroflexota bacterium | reverse complement strand
CGTTTCTCCCGGTGATGAATTGCACAGCGTGAGGGACGCTGAGAGGACAAGCTCAGCCAATTGTACCATGTTTTGGAAATCGGTCAAATCCGTGCTCTGGAATTGCGCCCTGGGCCGCCTCGTGGTATAATCTCGGCGCCACTGACCGGCCACCGGCAGTGAGCAACCACTCATCCAGCGACGCTGAAACGTCGGACGCTTGGATCGTGCGCGACCGAGACGGACGGAGACGTGGCGTCATCATGCCAGATCAGAGCCCCGTGACGGGGCTCCGTCCTCTGCCCGCTGGCCGCGCCAGGGGGCTTTTTCGTTGCCTGCATCGGACAACAATCCATTCATCCGCATTGCCGGACTGACACACGTCTACGCCAGCGCGGGCACTTCGCCGTCCGTGGTCGCCCTGAGCGATGTGAACCTCGCCATCCAGGCTGGCGAATACGTGGCCCTCATCGGCGCCAACGGCTCCGGCAAAACCACGCTCGCCCGCCATCTTAACGGCCTGCTGCTGCCCACTCAGGGCGACGTCTGGATTGATGGCCGCAATACGCGGGAACAAAGTCACCTGCGCGCCATCCGTGCCAATGTAGGCATGGTCTTCCAATCGCCGGAAGACCAGATCGTGGCCACCATCGTCGAGGAGGATGTGGCCTTCGGTCCTGAGAATCTGGGCGTTCCGGAAGCGGAACTCGCCCTGCGCGTGCGGCAGGCACTGAAGACAGTAGGCATGTGGGAGCAGCGGCAGCGGCCACCGCATCTCCTCTCTGCTGGGCAACAGCAACGCGTGGCCATCGCCGGCGCGCTGGCTATGAACCCCCGCTGCCTGGTGCTCGACGAAGCGACAGCCATGCTCGATCCCGCTGGCCGCCGCGCTCTGCTGCAATTGCTGGACGACCTACACGCTGCGGGGCTGACCATCGTCACGGTCACACATTTCATGGAGGAGGCCGCCCGCGCTCAACGGATCGTCGCCCTCGACAGAGGCCAGATCGCCCTCGACGGCCCGCCCGCGGAAATTTTCGCCGACGGCGAGCGGCTGGCACCGCTGCACCTGGGCTTGCCGCCGGCGGCCGAGCTGGCCGCGCGTCTCCGCCGCCGCTTCCCCAGCTTGCCCGCGGGCTTGCTCACATCCGAGACGCTTGCACATGCGCTAGCTCCTCTTGCACCTTGTCTCCCCCTCCCCCCCTCTCCCCATCTCTCACCCGAAAGCCCAGGGGAAGGCCGACGGGCTGACCACCCCCTCATCGAAGTCCATGACCTGCATCACACCTACCTGGCCGGCACGCCGCTGGCTCACGCAGCACTGCGAGGCGTGAACGCTGTCGTCTGGCCGGGAGAAGTGGTGGGGATGATCGGCGCCACCGGTTCGGGCAAGTCCACCCTGCTGCAACACGTCAACGGCCTGCTGCGCCCCCAGGCAGGCCGCGTGCGCGTGGATGGCCACGATCTGAACGATCCCGGGGTTGACCTGCGGGCCGTGCGGCAAACGGTGGGGCTGGTCTTCCAGCGACCTGAGGATCAGTTGTTCGAGCGCTACGTGGGAGATGATGTGGCCTATGGCCCCCGCCTGGCGGGCCTGGCACACGCGGAGCTGCGGGAGCGGGTGCGCTGGGCCATGGAGATGGTAGGGCTAGACTTCGAAGCGTACAAGGATCGGCTGACCTTTACGCTCAGCGGGGGCGAACGTCGCAAGGCCGCGCTGGCGGGCGTGCTGGCCCTGCGTCCCCAGGTACTGGCGCTGGACGAGCCGACAGCCGGGCTGGACCCGACCGCCCACGCCGAGTTGCTGGCGCAACTGGCCAGGCTGCGGCAGCAGGGCCATACCCTGGTCATCGCCACCCACACCATGGACGACGTGGCAGCCCTGGCCGATCGGGTGTACGTCTTGGCCGATGGCCAGGTAGCGCTGCACGGCCCCACGCGCCAGGTCTTCGCCCAGGTCGAGAGATTGCGAACGCTGGGGCTGGACGTGCCTGCGGCCGTGGACATCGCCACCTCCCTGCGCTCGGCGGGTGTGCTCCTGCCCGCACTCCTCACACTGGACGAAGCGGAGATCGCCATCGGGCAAGCGCTGGCCGCGGGCACTGCTGCCCAGAACGGGCAGGAGGCCGCGCTGTGAGCCAGTTCGAGTTCCTGCGCGATGTGACCATCGGCCAGTACCTGCCGACCGGCTCGTTGATCCACCGCCTCGATCCCCGCTTCAAGTTGGTGGCCTTCGGGGCGCTGATCGTGGGCATCAGCCTGAACAACAGCCTCACGGCCAACGTGGTGGCATTAGCGGGCATCCTGGGGCTGCTGGCGCTGGCCCGCCTGCCGCTGCGCTACGCGCTGCGGGGCGTGCGTCCCTTGCTGCCGGTGATGGCGCTGTTCGCCGTTTTCCAGTTGCTGCTCCCCCCCGGCGGCCGCGAGTGCCAGGCCCTGCTGACCGTCGGCCCGCTGCGCATCACCGTCTGCGGCCTACGCCTGATGACCCTTTCGCTCATCCGGCTGTGGACGCTGGTGCCGCTGACCAGCGCGCTGACGCTGACGACGACGACCACGCAACTATCGCACGGCGTGGAGCGATTGCTGACACCGCTGGAGTGGCTGCGCCTGCCGGCACACGAGCTGGCGCTGGTGTTCACCATTGCCTTACGCTTTGTGCCCACGTTGGCCCTGGAGATGACCCGGTTGGCCAAGGCGCAGGCCTCCCGTGGGGCCGATTTTGATCGTTCCGGCGGCTGGCGGTTTCTGCGCACGGCGCGGCAGATGCTGCCGCTGGTGGTGCCGCTGTTCGTCACCAGTCTACGCCGGGCGGAGACACTGGCCCTGGCCATGGACGCTCGCGGCTACATGGGCGGCCGCGGGCGCACACGGCTCTACCGTCTGCGCGCCCGTCCGAGAGACTGGCTGGCGTTGGCGGTTGTGGCCCTGGCCTTGGCCATGCTATACGTTGTGGACTTCTCGACGCTGGACGCCTGGCTGGCGGCGGCGTGGCAGGCACTCCTCTTACCTTGAGGAGGCCAAACAAATCTTCAGACAGAGAGGAAACGAACCATGAACGAATCTTTATCAAACACCAACGCTCGACCGGAAGGGCCGCGACTCTCCACGCGCAAGATCGCCGTGGCCGGCGTGCTGGCGGCCATCACCATCGTCCTGGGCTGGACGCGGATCGGCTTCATCCCCATCCCGCTGCCCTTCGGCGATGCCACCATCATGCACGTGCCGGTGATCCTGGGCGCCATCCTCGAAGGGCCGGTGGTGGGCATCATCCTGGGCGCCATCTTCGGCATCTTCAGTCTGATCCAGGTCTCCGTCGTGGACTGGTTCAAAGACCCGCTGATCTCCATCCTGCCGCGTCTGTTCATCGGCGTGCTGGCCTGGTTGGGCTATCGCGCCTTCAAGCGCTGGAACGAGTGGCTGGCCCTCATCGTTGGCGGCGTCGTGGGCACGCTGACCAATACGATCTTCACCCTGGGCATGCTGGTGGTGCGGGGGAAAATTGACGGCCCGACGGCAGTAGGCTTCGGCCTGGCCGCCGGCCCGCCGGAAATCGCCGTCGCCGTGGTCGTCCTGCTGGCGGTGATGGGAGCATGGAAGGGGACCGGGGCACGCCGCGGCGGCTCTCGGCTATAGGGTCAGGAGGAAGAGATGCTGTTAGCCATAGACATCGGCAACACCAACGTGCTGTTCGGCATCCACCACGAGGGGCAGTGGGTGGCCCACTGGCGCATCCGCACCGTGCGGGACAAGATGCCCGACGAGTACGCCGTGCTGTTCAAAGAGTTCCTGCGCGATCAGGGTGTCCAACTGACCGACATCCGCCAGGTGATCCTGAGCAGCGTGGTGCCACCGCTCACGGGCGTCTTCCGCGAGCTGTGCCATCGCTACGTGAGCCACCCACCCCTGGTACTCGGCCCCGGCGTGCGTACTGGCCTGAACATCCGCACTGACAACCCGGCCGAGGTAGGCGCCGACCTGATCGCCAATGGCGTCGCCGCCTACGACCGCTTTCGCGACAACTGCATCGTCGTGGACTTCGGCACGGCCACCACCTTCAGCGCCGTGGCCAAGCCGGGCGAATTCCTCGGTGTCGCCATCGCTCCGGGACTGGGCCTGGCCGCCGATGCGCTGGCAGGGCGCACGGCACAACTGCCCCGCGTGTACCTCGAGGCGCCGCCAGCCGCCATCGGCAAAAACACCGTGCACTCCATGCAATCCGGGCTGGTCTTCGGCTACGTGGGGCTGACGGAAGGGCTCATCCGCCGGTTGCGCGGCGAACTGGGCGGCCAGGCCCGGGTCATCGCCACCGGCGGTCTGGCGGAGATCATCGCCCCCCTCACCGAGCAGATCGAGGTCGTCGAACCCTGGCTGACGCTGGAGGGGCTGCGTCTCATCGCCGAACGCAATCCGTGACGAGGTGAGGACAGCACCTATCCGTCCGGTGTCTCGCCTCGCAGCAGCGCCAGGGCGTGGGGCAGAGCGGGCAGAATGACCTCCAGGTTCTCGCGCACCGCCTTGGGGCTGCCGGGCAGGTTGACGATCAGCGTGCGGCCACGGATGCCCGCGGCCGCCCGGCTCAGCATGGCGTGCGGCGTCACCCGCAGGCTGGCTGCCCGCATGGCTTCGGCCAGGCCGGGCGCTTCCCGCTGGAGGACAGCGCGGGTCGCTTCCGGCGTCACGTCGCGCGGCGCAAAGCCGGTGCCGCCGGTGGTCAGGACAAGATCCAGCCCCACCTCATCCGCCCACACCAGCAGCGTGCCGCGGATGACGTTGAACTCGTCCGGCACCACCGCTTCCAGCTCCATCTGTGCGCCATGCAGGCACGCCGACACCATCTCCCGGATGGCCGGCCCGCTGAGATCCTCTCGCTCACCCAGGTAGCTGCGGTCGCTAACGGTCAAGATGCCGATGCGGGGCATAGTCGCTCTCTTCAATCAAGATGCAAGAAACAAGATGCAGGATGCAAAATGCAGGTGGGTGAAACGCAACACGCACCACGCCACACGGGGTACGTGTTTCGTGGTGCGTGCTCAGTCGCCCCCACAGAAGGCGGCGACCATATCCACCGTTGAACTCTAGCGCTTGGTGTACTGCGGGGCCTTGCGTGCTCGTTTGAGGCCGTACTTCTTGCGCTCTTTGGCGCGCGCATCGCGTGTCAGAAAGCCGCCACGACGCAACGGTTTGCGCAGATTCTCGTCGGCGACGGCCAAGGCACGGGCGATGCCGTGGCGCACCGCGCCCGCCTGACCGGTAATGCCTCCCCCGTTGACCAGTACGGTGATGTTGAAGCTGCTCTGCGTGCCGGTGGCCTCCAGTGGCTCCAACAGACGCCACCGGTCCCGCAAGCGGGGGAAGTATTCTTCCAGCTCTTTGTCGTTGACGACGATTTTCCCCGTACCGGGGTACATGCGCACCCGCGCCGAGGCTGTCTTCCGCCGTCCTACCGCCTCGTAATATCTGACCGACATGTCCGACATGTAATGGGTTCCTCCCTGAATGAACAGATAACCGCCTAAAACTCCAATGCCTTGGGCTGCTGCGCCTGGTGAGGGTGCGTATCGGAAGCGTACACCTTGAGCTTCTTGATCATGCGCCGCCCCAGGCGGTTCTTGGGCAACATACCCCGCACCGCCGCCTCGATGACCCGCGTGGGATGCTTCCGAAGCTGATCCCGCAGGCTGATGCTTTTTATCCCCCCTGGGTAGCCCGAATGCCAATAGTACATCTTCTGATCCAACTTCCGGCCCGTCACCCGGATTTTGTCGGCATTGATGACAATGACATGATCACCGCAATCCATGTGCGGCGTGTAGCTGGGCTTGTGCTTGCCCCTCAGGATGATGGCGATCCTGGTGACCAGACGGCCCAAGGTCAGGCCGTCAGCATCCACCACCCACCACTCTCGCTTTATGTCCGAAGCCTTAGCTGAATACGTCCTCACTGTAGTCCCTCACATTTCAATGCCTTGTATCGCTCCAGGTGGATCGCCAGATCCGCCGTTCAGTACTTCACCTGCATCAGGCAGAGACCGCAGGCCGGTGCCGGCGGCGGAGCCTGACTGCGATCCCGCGCCGCCAACAAAGCGGCCAT
This sequence comes from Chloroflexota bacterium, assembly GCA_014383605.1. The sequence goes on along the minus strand of JACNHM010000283.1, from coordinate 16,113 downwards.
GCTCTCGGCCTCCATCCCTCCCTGCCCTATGAGCAACAAAGCGCTCACGACGGTGCGCACCATGCGCCGCAGAAAGGCATTCGCCTCGATATCGAAGAAGAACGTGTTACCCGCTTGCGTCCAGACCGCTCGCATCACCTCGCGCACGGTATTCTCGCCCTGCGGCGGGTTGCCGAAGGTGGCGAAATCGTGCCCGCCCAGCAGCGATGCCGCAGCCGCGTTCATGGCCAGAAGATCCAACGACCCGGCCAGTTGATGAGCGAAGCGCCGCGCCAGGGGCGAACGCAGCGGCTGGTTCAACACCGTGTAGCGGTACACCCGGCTGCGAGCGCTGAACCGAGGATGAAAACCCTCCTCGGCCGGCGCCAGTTCTCGAATGACAATGCCCTCTGGCAACCGCGCATTGAGCGCCCGCTGCAAATCGTCCAGAGAATGCCGCCACGCCAGACGGAAGCCGATCACCTGACCCAGCGCATGTACGCCGGTATCCGTGCGCCCCGCGCCGGCGACTCGGACAGCCTCCCCAGCGGTGTCGGCCAGCGCTTGCTCCAGGGCTCCCTGGATGGTTGGTTGGTCGGCCTGGATCTGAAAACCGTAGTAATCGGACCCGTCGTACTCGACCGTCGCTCGATACCTGTTGCGCTCCCCCCGAAGTTCGCTGCTCATCCTTCGTTGCTCACTGATTATGTCGAATGGCAGCTTGCGGACCTCCGCATCCAGCTTCCTGCTACTCTACCAACTCGATCAAGGCCATCTTGGCCCCATCGCCCTTGCGGGAACCAAGCTTCAAGATACGGGTATACCCTCCCGGCCGTTCCTGGAAGCGCACCGCCAATTCGTCAAACACCTTCTTGGCCACCAGAGGGTCATTCAAGGCCGCCACCAACTGCCGGCGGGCATGCAGCGGGTTGCCATCGGCACGCTGCCCCCGTTTGGCGACGGTGATCAACTTCTCCGCCTGGGCCCGGATGGCCTTGGCTTTGGCCTCCGTTGTCCTGATCCGCCCATGGCGAAACAGTTCCGTGGTCAAGTTTCTGAACAGGGCTCGACGATGCCCTGTGGAGCGTCCCAGTTTGCGTCCTGCTACTCGATGTCTCATGCTCTCTGCTCCCCCTCTCCCTAGCTACCCTCGCCGCCCCTCATCATCGCCCTGCGCAACGCCGCGGCCAATTCGGCGTTGAGACGGACTTCTCCTTCTTCCTCGGCTTCTTCTTCGGCTTCAGCGGCAGCCTCAACTTCTTCAGCTTCCTCTTCTTCCTCGACGGCCTCCGGCTCCGGCTCAGAGGGAGGCGTTTCTACCTCCTCTTCCTCAGCCTCCTGCGCCGCTTCTGCCAGGGGCACCGGCTCTTCCTTTGCTTCAGGTGCAGTGCCTGCCCCTTCTATCTCTTCGGCTTCCGGCCCGGTCTCTTCTTCCTCTTCCCCTTCTTCATCCGGCTCGCCCGAAAGCAGAAGACCCAGGGCCAACAGCCGCTCCCTTAACTCATCCAGCGACTTTTCGCCGAAATTGCGGATGCTGAGCAGTTCATCATCTCCCTCCCCCAGCTTCTCCAACACCTCGCCCACCGTGGTGATGCCTGCTCGCCGCAGGGAGTTGTAGACACGCACGTTCAGATCGAGAGCGTCAATGTCCTGGTCGTAGAGAGCACTGGGAATGCCCTCTTCCGCCTCCGGCATTTCCTCAGGCAGAGTCGGTTCCATGCCACTGATGAGCACGAAATGCTGCACGAGCAGGTGAGCGCCCTGACTCAGCGCTTCCTCCGGAGTGATGGTGCCATCAGTCCAGATGTCCAGCAATAGCTCATCGTAGCCACTCTGATGGCCGATCCGGGCTCGCTCCACATCATAGTTCACGCGGCGAATGGGGCTGAAGATAGCATCTACAGGGATCTCGCCCAGGGCCACCTTATCCTTGTCCCTCTCTTCCGCCGACAGGTATCCCCGGCCCCGCTCAACGGTCATCTCGATGTCCAGGTCAGCTTCGCTGGAATCGGCTGTGAGCAGCAGCCGATCAGGGTTGATCACTTCCACACCCGGCGGGCAGATGATGTCCGCGCCCGTGACAAGCCCCTCACCCCGCACTTCGATCCGCACGGTCTCCGGTTTGTCCGAGTCGGACGTGAATCGCAGCCGCTTGACGTTCAGGATCAGCAAAGTGGTGTCTTCTTTGACATGCGGGATGGTAGAGAACTCGTGATAGACACCGCTGATACGCATGGAGGTCACTGCCGCGCCGGGCAAGGAAGACAGCAAGGCGCGGCGCAGCGCATTGCCCAGGGTGATACCATAACCGCTTTCCAGCGGCCCAATAACGAAATGACAGTAGTTCTGCGAACTAGCCTCGCACTCAACCTTCGGCAATACGAAACTCAACAAGGTTCCCCTCCTTGAGCAGGAAGGGCTGGCAAGGTCAACCGCGACCGCCCAAGCCCTATCCTAAAACAGCCCCTGAGTCCCCGACAGGAGTCTTGCACCTGCTTCCAAGGCCCATAACGGCCGCTAGCGGCTGTAGTACTCCACAATCAACTGATCCTGCAAAGAGATCTCGACCTCCTCGCGTTGGGGGATGTTCAGCACTTTGCCCGACATCTGCTCCGCATCCAAGGTGAGCCAGTTTGGCACCGGCCTGTCCCCCAGGATATGCGCCCGATCCTTGAAGTACTGCTTGCTCTGGCTGTTGGCACAGACGATGATGACATCGCCCGGCTTGCAGCGGAAGGAGGGGATATCGGTCTTGCGGCCGTTCACCTCAAAATGGCCGTGGCGGACTAGCTGTCGCGCCTGCGCCCGCGAGTCAGCAAAACTCAAGCGATAGACGACGTTGTCCAGCCGCCGCTCCAACAGGATGATGAGGTTGGGGCCCGTGAGTCCGGAACTCCTTTCCGCCTCCCTGAAATAACGCCGAAACTGCCGCTCCATCACACCATAGACACGACGGACCTTCTGCTTTTCCCGTAGCTGCAGAGCGTAGTCCGACGTCTTGCGCCGCCACTGGGCCTGCGGCCCATGCATTCCCGGCGGATAAGGGCGCCGCTCGAAGGCGCACTTGTTCGTCAGACAGCGTTCCCCCTTGAGGAACAGCTTCTCTCCTTCACGCCGGCACAGTTTGCAAACAGCATCCGTATATCGAGCCAAGGTATCCTCCTGTTATGCGCCTACCGGAAGAGGTTTACGGCTTGGCGACCTTCGTCCCTCTTCACTGTGATCACTGCTTCCAATCCGCAGTTGTGCTTTTCGCTACATGCGCCGTTTCTTGGGCGGGCGGCAACCATTGTGCGGAACCGGGGTGACGTCAGAAATGGAGGTCACCCTCAATCCCTCGCCCAGCAAAGAGCGGATGGCCGCCTCCCGGCCAGGGCCCGGTCCGTTCACGAAGACGTCTACCTCCCGCATGCCCAGGTCTTTGGCCCTGCTGGCCGCCTGGCGAGCTGCCTGCTGCGCCGCGTAGGGTGTGCTCTTGCGACTTCCCTTGAAACCTACGGTGCCGCTGCTGCTCCAGGCCAGGGCGTTCCCTTGCGGGTCGGTAATGGTGATGATCGTATTGTTGAACGTGGCGTGGATATGTGCCTGCCCACTTGGCACCACTGTGCGCTTTTCACGGCGCGGCCCACCCCGTCTTCTTCTCGGTGGCATCCAATCCCTCCTCTTTTCTTATATCTCGCAGCGCTCGATAACCAATAGCTGATGCCTATGGCCTGCCGTCTGCCATTGGCCATTGGCCATCTGCCATCTGCCGTCCGCCAACTACTTCTTGACCCGTGAACGGCGACGGCCCGGCACGGTCCTGCGAGCCCCACGCTTGGTGCGGGCATTTGTGCGCGTGCGCTGGCCATACACCGGCAAGTTCCTGCGGTGACGCAGCCCACGGTAGCAGCCGATCTCCTGCAGCCGCTTGATGTTCATGGCCACCTCGCGTCGCAAGTCACCCTCGACGTGATAGTTGCGATCAATGATGTCGCGCAGGCGGACGATCTCCTCCTCGGTCAGTTCGCGGACGCGCGTATTTGGACTGATGCCCGTGATCCCCAGGATCTCGCGGCTGGTGGTCTGGCCGATACCGTAGATGTAGGTCAAGCTAATCTCCACACGCTTATCGCGGGGCAAGTCCACTCCGGCGATACGAGCCATGATTCCCCTCCTCCTCAGCCCTGTCGCTGCTTATGCTTTGGATTCTCGCAGATCACACGCACCACACCTCGCCGGCGAATGATCTTGCACTTGGCACAACGCCTCTTCACAGATGGTTTCACTTTCATGCCATTACTCCCTTGGGCCTGACTTCCAACCCGTCACTTCACAATCGCGTCAATATCTCCGCTGCCCCGTCCGTGATCGCCAGCGTGTGTTCGAAATGCGCCGACAGTTGGCGGTCTTCGGTCACGACCGTCCAGCCATCGGTCAACACATCGGTCTTCCAGGTACCGATGTTGACCATCGGCTCCAGAGCAAAGGTCATCCCCGGCCGCAGACGGTGATTGCGGTTTGGGTCCTTGGGATGGACGTAGTGCAGGATCTGCGGATCCTCGTGCATTCGCTTGCCGATGCCGTGGCCCGTGTACTCCCGCACCACGGAGAATCCGCGGCTCTCCACGTACTTCTGTATTGCCGCCGCGATGTCGCCGAAACGATGGCCCGCTCTGGCCTGAGCAATACCCGCGTAGAGCGCACCTTCCGTGGCCTCCAGCAAGCGGCACGCTTCCTCGCCCACTGCACCTATCGCATAAGTCCAGGCCGAATCGCCGTGATAGCCCTGGTATATGGCCCCCACATCAACGCTGATGATGTCTCCTTCACGCAACCGGCGGTGGTTGCTGGGGATGCCATGCACCACCTCTTCGTTGATAGAGGCGCAGATGGCGGCCGGAAAACCCCGGTACCCCTTGAAAGAAGGCACCGCTCCGCGCTCGCCGATGATCTCCTCAGCCAGAGTGTCCAGTTCGCCAGTAGTCACACCAGGACGCAGCCGCTCCCGCAACTCAGCATGCACCTCGGCTACGATGCGCCCCGCCTCCCGCATGAGGGCCAGTTCGTGCGCCGTCTTCAGAATGATCACGCCTTGCGTACCGCCGTCAGCGGGTCTGTTCCACTGCGCCGCTGCCTGCTACTTGATGAATCCTTCGTAGTGGCGCATCAGCAACTGCGCCTCCAGTTGCTTCATGGTGTCCAACACCACGCCGACGACGATCAGAAGGCCCGAACTGCTGATGAGCATGGCACCGATCTGCTGCGCACCAGCCGCGCCGCGAGTGAGCCAGGGCAGGATGGATACCAGCCCCAGGAATACAGCACCCACCAAGGTGATGCGGGTCATGACCTTGTTGAGATAATCCGCCGTGCGTTTGCCTGGCCGAATGCCGGGGATGAAGCCTCCTTGCCTCTGCAACGTCTCGGGGAGATTCTGCTGCCGGAAAACGACGTCGGTATAGAAATAGGTCAGGCCGACGACGGCAATGAAATAGATAATCCAGTAAACGTTCCCCTGCGGGTTGAACACCGTGTATACCGCGTTAGCAACGTTGGCTATCCACGGCGTCTCCGAATACAGGAAGTAGCTGGCGATGTTCCCCGGAAACAACAAGAAACTCTGGGCGAAAATAAGCGGGATCATGCCCGCCGAGTTGACCTTCAACGGAATGTGTGTGCTCTGGCCGCCGACCACCCGCAGTCGCTGCCCCCGCATGGCCCGCACGCGGCGGCCATATTGCACGGGAATGCGTCGTTGGCCTTCCTGCACCACGACGATGGTCACCACAGTGACCACGGTCACCAGCAAAAAGACAATCAATGTCTGCGGGCTGGAGATCAGTATCCCTCCCACCCGCTGCGGCACCCCCGCCACGATGCCGGCGAAAATGATCAGTGATGTGCCGTTGCCGATACCCTGTTCAGTGATCAGGTCTCCCAGCCACACGGCGAACATCGTCCCCGCCGCCAGCGTAGCCAGCGTAGCGATCGTGGCCAGAGGATAGTCACGAAGGCCGAAGTTGGCCAGGAGCGCCTGACCACTGCCAGCGCGGGCCAGCTGGCTGGCCACGGCATACCCCTGCAACGCCGCCAGTGGCACGGTGAGAATGTACCCCCAGCGATTGAGCTTCTCCCGATCTTCCTTCATCATCTCTGCCATGCGCGGGATAACCGGCGTCAGAAGTTGCAGGATGATGGTCGCCGTGATGTAGGGACTCACGCCCATGGCGATGACCGAGAACGAGGACATGGCCCCCCCGGAGAACATGTCCAGCAATCCCAGCAACTGATTGGTGGCGAAGAGCTGCCGCAGTGCCTCGGCGTTAACGCCCGGGATCGGCACATGCGCGGCCAAACGATAGGCCACCAAGATACCAAAGGTGATCAGTATCTTGCGCCGCAGATCCGGCAATCGAAAGGCATTGCGAATGGCCTGTAGCATGACAGATCCTCTCCCCACACTTCCACGCGCTCAGGGCCAGACAAGACCGGCCCTTATTAGTCCTTGAGTGGCAATATCTCCACTGTGCCGCCCGCCGTCTCGATCTTGGCTCGGGCGCTGGTTGAGACACGATGGGCCTTCACGGTCAGTGGGCAATCAACTTCCCCCTGGCCGAGAATGGCCACGGCCTGTCCGGGCGACTTGAGAATGCCCGCCGCAGCCAGCGTCTCCGGCGACACCTCGCTCCCCGCCTCGAAGCCCTCCAGCCGATAGAGGTTCACCGGCGCGTGCTCCACCCGCCAGATATTCACGAAGCCTCGCAGGTAGGGGAAGCGACGCACAAACGGCAACTGGCCACCTTCGAAATAGGGGCGCACACCACCGCCGGAGCGTGCGTTCTGCCCTTTCATGCCCCGGCCCGCGGTTTTACCCTGGCCCGCGGCGATGCCCCGCCCCACGCGCTTGCGCTTCTTCTTTGCCCCTTCCGGGGGGCGCAAATCGTGCAACTTCATTACCCCATCTCCTCAACCGCAACCAAATGCCCTACTTTGTCAATCATACCCCGGATCGGCGGTGTGTCCAGATGCTCTACCGTATCACCCAGACGATGGAATCCCAGGGCGCGGATGGTCGCTTTTTGCCTCTGCGAATAGCCGATGGCACTCTTCACGTAAGTGATACGCAGGGTCTTGGGTGCTTTAGCTTTCTTGGCGGACATCAGCCTGCCTCCAGAAGGGCATCACCGCTTCAACCGGCCGGCCTCGCCGCCGCGCTTCCTCCTCCGGCGACTTTAGCTCATCCAGAGCCTGCATGGTCGCCCTGACCACATTGAGGATGTTGGAGCTGCCCAAGGACTTGGTCAGGATGTCCTTGATGCCTGCGGCCTCGACGACGGCACGCACGCCGCCACCAGCGATCACGCCCGTGCCGCGAGAGGCGGGCTTCAGCATCACTTCGGCCGCACTGAAGCGCGTGCGCACCTCGTGGGGAATGGTGGTGCCCACGACGGGAATGTGGTGCATGTTTTTGATGGCGCGGTCTCTGCCCTTGCGGATAGCGTCAGGCACATCGCGGGCCTTGCCGATGCCCACGCCCACACTGCCTGCATTATCTCCCACAACCACCACAGCACGGAAATGGAAACGCCGGCCTCCCTTTTGCACTTTCGCAGTGCGAGCGATGTGCACCACGCGTTCGTCAAATTCCGGCTCTTCCCGCTCTGCGGCCCTGCCTCGCCTGCCCCTTCTATTCCTCGCTGCCATGAGACCTCCTGATCGCTAGAACTCCAACCCGCCCTTACGGGCCCCATCGGCTAGAGCACGCACCCGGCCATGGTACAGATACCCGCCGCGATCAAAGACAACCTGCTTGACTTTCTGACCCAAGGCTCGCTCAGCCAGCAGTTCACCCACCAGGCGTGCCTGCTCTGCCTTCTTCAATCCCGCCAAACGAGGCTGCAACACCGGATCCAACGTGGAAGCTGCTGCCAGTGTATGCCCCCGCTCGTCGTCAATGACCTGGGCGTAGATATGTTTCGAACTGCGAAAGACATTCAGCCTGGGCCGGGTGGGGGCGCCAAAGACCCGCTTACGTATCCGTTGGCGGCGCTTCTGACGAGCCACCGCCCTGCTCACTTTAGCCATTGTGATCCAATCCTCCGTGCACCACGCCCTATCCGATCTTGCCAGCCTTGCCGGCCTTGCGACGCACGTGCTCGTCAGCATAGCGAATGCCTTTGCCCTTGTATGGCTCCGGCTTGCGCAGAGACCTGATCTCCGCCGCAACTTTGCCCACCAATTCCTTGTCAATGCCTTCTATGGTGAAGTTACGGCCACCCTTGGCCACCGTGAAAGTGATGCCTTCGGGCGGATGGATTTCCACCGGATGGGAAAAGCCCAGGCTGAACATCATCGCATTGCCCTGCTGCACAGCGCGATAGCCCACGCCCACAATCTGCATCGCTTTGCGATAACCCTCAGACACCCCGGTGACCATGTTGGCCAGCAACGCTCGGGTCAGGCCATGTAGCGCGCGGTGCTGGCGCTGATCGGTAGGGCGAGCCACCACAACTTGCTGACCTTCGATCTTTATCATCATATCCGGCGGCAATGAGCGGGTCAGTTCCCCCTGCGGCCCTTTCACCACCACCCGATTTCCCCTGCCGATGTCCACCGTCACCCCCGCGGGGATGGGGATCGGCATACGACCGATGCGCGACACAACAACACCTCCTGCTACCAAACGTAACAGATCACCTCGCCCCCGACGCCGAGCTGACGCGCCTGGCGGTCGGTCATGACCCCCTTGGACGTGGAGAGTATCGCCACGCCCAGGCCGCTCCGCACCCAGGGGACGTCCTGCCGGTTGGAATAGATACGCCGGCCGGGTTTGCTCATCCGCTTCAGACCCCGCAGTACGGGCGTCCCATCTTCGTCATACTTCAAGATGATACGCAGTACGGGTTGAGGCCCCTGCTTGCTGACGTCGAAATGCCGAATGAACCCCTCCTGCTTGAGGATACGGGCCATGGCAATCTTCATTTTCGAGCCAGGCACCAATACCTGGCGATGCCGCGCCATGAGCGCATTGCGGATGCGAGTCAACATGTCCGCGATGGGATCAGTCATCATCGGATAAATCCCCTTATGTCTACCAACTGGACTTGACGACGCCAGGCAGACGCCCCTCCAGCGCCTCGCGTCGGAAGCAAATCCGGCACAACTGGAAGCGACGCATGTACCCACGTGGGCGGCCGCACATCTTACAGCGGTTGCGAACTCGTTCAGGATACTTGCGGCGTTTTTCACGCCAAATCATACTCGTCTTGGCCACATTCCCCCCTCGGCTGTACGAATGCTAGAAGCGTCGGAACGGCATGCCCAGCAGCTGCAACAGCCGTCGCCCCTCTTCGTCCGTCTGGGCGGTGGTGACGATCGTCACCTCCATGCCTCGTATCTTGTCAATGCTATCGTAGTCAATCTCCGGCCACACCAGTTGCTCGCGCAGACCCAAGGTGTAGTTACCCCGTCCATCGAAAGCATCTGGCGAGATCCCGCGGAAGTCCCGCTGGCGAGGCAAAGCCACATTGCAGAGGCGATCCAGGAAATCGTACATGCGGTTGCCCCGCAGCGTCACCTTGACGCCAATGGGATTCCCTTCACGCACCTTGAAGGTGGCGATGGACTTCTTGGCCCGAGTGATGATCGGCTTCTGCCCCGTGATAGTGGTGATGTCACCCGCGGCCGCATCCAGAGACTTGACGTTCTGCAAGGCCTCGCCCATTCCCACGTTGAGGACGATTTTCTCTAACCGCGGCACCTGCATCACGCTGCGGTAGTTAAATTCCTCCATCATCGCCGGCACGATTTCCGCCCGATACAGATCTTTTAACCTCGGCATGAACCCAACTCCTCAACTCCAGCCATGCTTCTCCTAGGAGACTAAGCGTCTATTAGTTCCCCGCACTTCTTGCAGCGGCGTGCCTTGGAACCGTCAGGGAAGACGTGATAGCCCACCCTGGTCGGCTCATTGCATTGGGTGCAGACCAGGGCCACGTTGGAGATATGGACGGGCGATTCTCGCTCGATGATGCCGAACTGGGTGCGCACATCGCCCGTGCGGCGCTGATGTTTCTTGATCAAGTTGATACCCGAGACGATGACACGGTCCTGGTTGGCATCACGCCCCAGATGGCGTCCCCCGCGACGGCCGCGCACAACCTGGTGAACGGTGCCCCGTTCGCCGCGATATTCCCCCCGGATCACTTCCACAGTATCGCCCTTTTTGATCCCCAGCATGACCAGTCCCTCCACACCAATCTCACTGCACTAGAGCACTTCGGGGGCCAGCGACACGATGCGCATGAACCCCTTTTCCCGTAGCTCCCGCCCCACCGGCCCAAAGATGCGCGTCCCTTTCGGATTCTTGTACTCATCCAGGATCACTGCGGCGTTCTCGTCGAAGCGAATGTACGAACCATCCGGCCGGCCGTACTCTTTCTTCGTCCGCACCACCACGGCGCGTACGACGTCGCCCTTCTTGACCGCTCCCGTGGGCATCGCCTGTTTCACGGTGGCGACGATGATATCACCCACGGTGGCGTAACGCCGCGTGGATCCGCCCAAGACGCGAATGCATAGTATTTCCCTGGCGCCCGTATTGTCCGCGACTTTCAGTCTGCTCTCTTGTTGAATCATGGCTGCTCTCCCGTCCCCGTCAGCTACTCCGCCGTGCGCTCCAGGATAGCCTCCACCGCCCAGCGCTTGTGTTTGCTCAGCGGGCGGGCCTCCACGATAGACACCAGATCGCCAGGCCGACAGGTATTGTCGGCGTCGTGGGCCATGTAGCGCTTCCTGATCCTGATGACCTTGTGGTATAGCGGATGCCGCTTGCTACGCTCCACCACCACTACAACCGTTTTGTCCATCTTGTCGCTGACCACGCGACCAGCCAGTCGTCTTCGCCGTGATGGCATCTCTACATCTCCTCCCACAAGGCTGCCAACTCCCGCTCACGCAGGATGGTCTTCAGGCGGGCGATGTCGCGCCGCACTTCCCCCAAGCGAGCGGTGTTCTCCAACTGGCCGACCACACGCTGGAAACGGAGGTTAAACAACGTTTCGTATTGCCCATCCAGTCTCTGGCGGATTTCGCCATCCGTCAAGGCTCGGACTTCCCGCGCTTCCATGAATAGATCCCCCTACGTCAAAACGACCGCCGACCCGCTAGCCTGCGGTTTCCTCTCGCGTCACAAACCGGGTGCGAATCGGCAGTTTGTGCGAAGCCCGCCGCATGGCCTCACGCGCCGCAGCCTCGCTCACACCAGAGATCTCAAACAGCATCCGCCCTGGCCTGACCACCGCCACCCAGTGATCCACGTTGCCCTTGCCACTGCCCATGCGCGTCTCCGCCGCCCTCTTGGTCACCGACTTGTCGGGAAAGATCCGTATCCAGAGCTTGCCGCTGCGGCGCACATAGCGCACGATAGCCCGACGGGAGGCCTCGATCTGCCGGCTGGTCATCCAACAGGGCTCCAAGGCTTGCAGTCCATACTCACCAAAGGACACCTTATTGCCGCGGTACGCCTTGCCCTTCATGCGCCCGCGATGGTGTTTGCGGTATTTCACCCGCTTAGGCATCAACATGTAAACGAACCTCCCCCCTCACGCCGCCGCGACACTGGGCGCTTTGCGAGGCAAGATCTCACCTTTGTAAATCCAAACCTTTACGCCAATGCGACCAAAGGTGGTCAACGCCTCAACCTGAGCGTAGTCAATGTCCGCCCGCAGCGTATGCCGCGGCACACGCCCCTCACGCACGGTCTCGCTGCGAGCCATCTCCGACCCCATCAGGCGCCCAGCGCAGGTGATCATGACACCATTGGCTCCGGAGCGCATGGTGCGGCCCACCGCCTGCTTCATGGCCCGCTTGTGGGAGATGCGACGTCCAAGCTGTTCAGCAATGCTCTGCGCGACCAGGTAGGCATCTAGCTCCGGGCGAGTGATCTCCTGGACATCAATTTTCACTCGCTTGCCGGTCAGGCCCTCCAGCTTGCCCCGCAATGCCTTGATGTGCACTCCTTTGCGGCCGATGATCACGCCCGGCCGGGCCGAATGCACCCCAATCCAAATCTGTCTCGGGAAGCGCTCGATTTCGATCCTCGAGATCAGTGCCTGGGGCATTTCCTCCCAGATCACGCGCCGCACCAGACGGTCCTCTTCCAGCAAACGGGGGTAGTTTTCCCCTTCTGCGTACCAGCGGCTCCGATGCTCCTTGATGATCCCCAAGCGAAACCCCAGCGGGTGGACTTTGCGCCCCAATGTATCCCTCCTATGTGCTTCTGCTGCTTCGACTGCTCACCCCGGCGGGTCGTACCCTCAGTCGGCGAGCCCTTCCTCCAATACGACCGTGACATTCGATGAGCGCCGCAAGATGGGCTTAAACCGCCCCCGTGCTCCGAAACGCCGCCATTTTCGAGTCGGCCCCTGGTCAGCCGTGATCTCAGCGATCCAGAGGTCTTCCTGATTCAGCCCGAAGTTCTCTTCAGCATTGGCCACCGCCGAGCGGATCAGCCTGGCCACCGGCTCTGCCGCTCCTTGAGGCATAAACTGCAATAGTGCCAAGGCATCATCCACAGGCCTGCCCCGCACCTGATCAATGACGCGACGCACTTTCTGGGGCGAAATGCCCAAATACTTCCGGACCGCACGTACCTGAAACATCCCAGTTTGTTCTGCCATAATAATAGCTACCCCGCGATCGGTGTCCTACTGCCGCCGCTTGCCCTTCCTTTCCTTGGCAATGTGTCCCCGGAAGGTGCGCGTGGGAGCAAACTCCCCTAGCCTGTGGCCGACCATGTTCTCGCTGACGTAGATCGGCACGTGCCGCCGGCCGTCGTGCACTGCGATGGTATGTCCCACCATCTGGGGGAAGATGGTCGAAGCACGAGACCAGGTACGAACAACCCGCTTTTCACCCAGACGATTCATCTCTTCGATACGTCGCAGCAGCTTCGGCTGCACGTACGGCCCTTTCTTGAGCGATCTAGCCATGCGCCATCTCCAATCCTTCTAGCCTCTCCGCTTTCCTCGCCGGCGCACGATGTACTTGCCCGTGCGCTTGTTGCGCCGCGTCCGATAGCCCAGCGTGGGCTTGCCCCACGGGGTCTTGGGGCCCGGCATGCCTATGGGAGTGCGCCCCTCGCCACCGCCGTGGGGATGGGACGAGGGATCCATGGCCGAGCCACGCACCGCTGGCCGCCAGCCCAGCCAGCGCCGCCGCCCTGCTTTGCCCAAACTGATGTGAGCATGCTCCACATTGCCCACCTGGCCCACGGTAGCCATGCAGCGTACACTGATCAGGCGCACTTCACCCGAGGGGAGCCGTACGTGAGCATAGTCACCCTCTTTGGCCATCAACTGGGCCGAGGTGCCCGCCGCCCGCGCCAACTGGCCGCCGCGGCCCGGTTGCAGTTCAATGTTGTGGATCATCGTACCCAGGGGAATGTCCATAATGGGCAGGGCATTGCCCAAGCGAATCTCCGCATCGGGCCCGGACATCACCCTGTCGTCCACCATCAGACCCTGGGGGGCAATGATGTAACGCTTCTCACCGTCGGCGTAGACCAGCAAGGCGATGCGCGCCGAGCGGTTAGGATCGTATTCAATAGAGGTCACCCGCGCCGGAATGCTCACTTTGTCCCGCTTGAAGTCAATGATGCGGTAGCGACGTTTGTGGCCGCCGCCGCGATGCCGGACGGTGATCTTGCCCCGATTGTTTCGCCCGGCCCTCTTACGCATGGGGGCCAACAGCGACCTCTCGGGCTCACTGCGGGTGATCTCCTCAAATGTATACCCACTCATGTCCCGCCGCCCGGGCGAGGTGGGCTTATAGACTTTGATAGCCATAGTCTTCCCTACTTGGACAGTACCAGCACAGCTCCAGAAGCGCAGATCAACAGCACCAGATAACCTACGCCCCTTCAAAGATAGCGATCGTATCACCAGGCGCTAAGGTGACGACAGCCTTCTTCCACTTGGGCTTCTTGACCACAACACGCCGGCCATAGCGTCCCTGCTTCGGCGGCACGGTCATCATGTTCACCGAGAGCACGGTGACATCGAAGACCTCTTCGACCGCTCCTTTGACCTGCTGCTTGTTAGCGCGCCGATGAACCTCGAAAGTGTATTGGCCCAGCGTGAGTGCCTGTTTTTGCGATTTTTCTGTGATGACAGGACGCTTCAAGACTTCATACACGTGCATAGCTTGACCCTCGATCCCCTCTGTGATCTATCCCCAGATAGCCTCGATGACCTCCAGAGCCTCCAAGGGCATGAGCAAAACCTCGTGGCTCAGGAGATCCCGCACATTCAGGTAGCTGGCCAGGAGGGTTTTCACATCCGGCATGTTGCGCGCCGCAAGCACGACCACCTCGTCCTTGTCGGGCAGCAGGATCAAAGCGCTATCCTGGATGCCCAAACTATCCAAGAGGACAGCCATATCCTTGGTTCGGGGGCTCTCCATGCGCAAGCTGTCCAGGAGAATGATCTGCTCCTCGGCGGCCTTGACGGAAAGCGCCGAGCGTATCGCCAGCCGACGCATCTTGCGCGGCATTTTCTGCCGATAGGAACGGGGCTGCGGCCCGAAGACAATGCCCCCCTTGCGCCACTGCGGTGCACGGATGCTGCCTTGACGGGCACGCCCTGTCCCTTTCTGCCGCCACGGTTTACGACCGCCGCCGCTCACCTCGCCGCGCTTTTTCGTTTTATGCGTGCCCAGGCGAGCATTGGCCAACTGGCGTAGGAGCGCCTGGTGCATCACAGATTCGTTGATCGGGGCGGCGAAGATTGCCTCTGCCAACTCCGTCTCGCCAACTCTTTCCCCGACCATGTTATAGACCGGAACCAACATCGCCCTCTCCCGTTACCGACAAACCTATCCCTGCTTGCGGGCCTCTTTGATGAGCAATAGACCCTTCTTCGGCCCAGGCACAGCCCCCCTGACCACCAGCAGGTTGCGTTCTGGGTCTACTTTGACCACCCGCAGGTTTGGGGCTGTCACGCGAGCGTTGCCCATGTGACCCGGCATGCGCTTGCCCTTGCGCACGTGGCCCAGACGGGTGCCTGAACTCACCGCCCCCGGCGCCCGCTCACGATCGGACTGACCATGGGTCTTCGGCTGCCGCCTGAAGCCATGCCGCTTGATACCACCGGCAAATCCCCGCCCCTTGGACGTGCCGGTTACATCCACCAGCTCGCCTTCATCGAAGATGTTGACGGTGATTTTCTGACCCTCTGCGTAATCCTCGATGCCGGCCACCCGTATCTCGCGCAGGATGCGCAGTGGCGGCAAATGGTTCTTGCGCAGGTGCTCCAACTGCCCCCTGGTCAGACGTTGGGGCTTGGTTTCCTCAAAACCTAACTGAATGGCCCCGTAGCCGTCTCGCTCTTCCGTCTTCACCTGGGTGACAAAACAAGGCCCAGCCTCGATGACGGTCACGGGAATGACCTCACCCCGGTCATCGAAAATCTGGGTCATGCCCACTTTCCTACCCAAGATACCTCTCATGCTACCTCCCATGGGACTGTTAGCCTGGGCTCAAGCCACATCATCCCTGTTTGATTCGTAGTTCGCAATGCCTGGCTCCATGGACGTATGACTTGTACCCGCCCATTCATCGCGCATTACGATTTACGCATCATAACTTGATTTCAATGTCCACCCCTGCCGGCAGGTTCAGGCGCATCAGGTTATCAATGGTCTTCGCTCCCGGCTCCATGATGTCAATCAGCCGCTTATGCGTGCGGATCTCGAACTGCTCCCGCGAATCCTTGTCAATGAACGGGGAGCGAATCACGGTGAACTTCTCGATCTTCGTGGGCAGTGGGACAGGGCCCATAACCACGGCGCCGGTCCGCTCGACCGCATCTACGATCTGCTGCACGGAGTTGTCCAGAACCCGATGATCGTACGCTTTCAGTTTGATGCGGATCTTCTGTGTCATAATCTCCTCTGCCTGTCACCCTGCACGACAGCTCTCACGCTGAGACTGCTGCACTCTACTCGATGATCTTGGTCAACACGCCGGCGCCAACCGTCCGACCACCCTCGCGAATGGCGAACCGGCTTCCTTCCTCCAGGGCCACCGGAA
Organism: Chloroflexota bacterium; assembly: GCA_014383605.1. The sequence continues at coordinate 62 of JACNHM010000283.1, read as the reverse complement.
CAATCAGCTTCACCTTCAGGTTCACGTTGTCGCCCGGCATCACCATCTCCACCCCCGCCGGC
>JACNHM010000143.1 GCA_014383605.1 Chloroflexota bacterium | reverse complement strand
ACCAGCGCTGCGCTCAATGCCTTGCGCGGCCAGTCGTAGCGCCAGCGCAGCTCCTCCTCCGGTACCTGGAAGTAACCCGCCAGCTTGACCAGCGTCTCCTCGTCCCCCACCGCCCGGTAACGCTGTTCCATCTGCCGGTAGACGCTGCAAGGCACCCCCGTGGCGTCGGCGATTTCCCAGGGCGAGGGGCCGCCCTTCAGCGCCCGCAGATAGCGCAAGTAATCGCCCAGGCTCACAGCGACACCTCCCTGTCTTTCTCATCGCCGGGCACGCGGTAGTAGGCAATGGCCAGTTTCTGCATGGTCACTTCCCCGCCGCCCTCCTGGCCGATGGTGATGGCATAGGGGCTGAAACCCACGATCCGCCCGCGCAGCGTCTGGCCGTTGAAGAGGGTGAACTCTATCGGCCGGGCCGCCTCCTGCTGCGCGGTCAGGTAGCGAAGCTCGAATTCATCCACCGATTCCGGGAGGTAGGGGCGCCGGTGCTTGCCCTTCTCCTTGACGGGCCGTTCAGCAATGATGCGGTGCTGCAATTCCCTCAGCAAGCCGCTGGCCTCCAGCCGGGTTAACTCAGCCAGGGGTTTGCCGATCATCGCCTCCACCTCGGCCTGCTTCAGCGCTAGCCGCTGGAGAAGCGCTTGCAGATGGGTGATCTGGTTGGGTCGTGCCGGCCCAGGTGACCGGGGCGGTTTCTTCGGCTTCGCCTCACGCCGTTGCCCCGCTTCCGGCTTCCGCTCCTGCTTGCCAGGAGGCTCCTGCGCCGCCGGTTTGGGCGGCGGGGGATCAGAGCGCAGTTTGATATCCCATTCCCCCACGTACAAAGCGCGGGCCAGTCGAGCCAGATCATCACTGCGGATGTCTTCCCTTCCCGCCTCGTATTCCCGGAGGCGCTCGGCCGGCACGCCAGACTGACTGCTCAACTGTGCGACCGTCATCCGCTTGCGCTGTCGGATCTTCCACAGATCTTCCATAGCAGTTCATCCCCTCTTGACGGATTGCCAAAGGTGAGGTACAATCGGGTCATCAATCATGAACGCCCCACTTCTTCATTCCACACGAACAGGAGACATCATCATGGACCTATTCGACAAATGCCATGCCTACACCCGTGCCAAGGAGGTCCAAGCGCTGGGCTTCTATCCCTACTTCATCCCCCTGGAGCAAACGGAGGGCACCGAAGTGGTCGCCGGCGGCAGGCGACTGATCATGATCGGCTCCAACAACTACCTTGGCCTGACCACTCACCCCAAGGTGCGTTCGGCAGCCATGGAGGCCATCCGCCTCTGCGGCACCAGTTGCACAGGCTCCCGCTTCCTGAATGGCACGCTGGAACTGCACCACGAGCTGGAGCGCAAGCTGGCCGCTTTCGTCGGCAAGGAGACCGCCCTGGTCTTCAGCACCGGCTTCCAGGTCAATCTCGGCACCATCTCCGCCCTGGTAGGCCGGGGGGACGTGGTCATCACCGACAAGGAGGATCACGCCAGCATCATTGACGGCTGCCTCCTCTCCTTCGGCGAGATGAAGCGCTTCCGTCACAACGACATGGTCAGCTTGGAAAAGAACCTGCGAAGCTGCGACCCCCAGGCGGGCAAGCTGGTGGTCGTGGACGGCGTCTTCAGCATGGGCGGCGACATCGCCCCGCTGCCGGAGATCATCACCCTCTGCAAACAGTACGGCGCCCGTCTGATGGTGGACGACGCCCACTCCGTCGGCGTGCTGGGCGGCGGGCGAGGCACGGCAGCCCACTTCGGCGTCACCGACGACGTGGACCTGATCATGGGCACCTTCAGCAAGTCCTTTGCCTCGCTGGGCGGCTTCATCGCCGGCGACGAAGCGGTGCTCCACTACATCCAGCACACCGCCCGCTCGCTCATCTTCAGCGCCAGTATGCCGCCGTCGAACACGGCTGCCGCGCTGGCCGCGCTGGAGGTGATGCAGGAAGAGCCCGAACGGATCGAACGGCTGCTGGCCATCGCCGACAAGATGCGCCGCGGCTTTCAGGAACTGGGCTTCGACACCGGAGCCAGCCAGACGCCCATCATCCCCGTCATCATCGGTGAGGACATGGACATGTTACAGTTCTGGAAGGCCCTGTTCGACGCCGGCATCTACGTCAACGCCGTGCTGCCCCCCGCCGTGCCCCCCGGCAAGGCACTGCTGCGCACCAGCTACATGGCTACGCATACGGACGAACAACTAGACCACGTACTGGAGACGTTTCAGAAGGTGGGCAACGAATTGGGCGTGATTTAGTCAGATGGTCGGGTGGTCTGACAGTCCCTGGTCCCCGGTCCGTCTTAGGCCATGGGCCAAGGACCACCCACCAATGACCAAATCACAGCCAGCCATGCTCGCGGTACCAGCGCGCCGTCTGGGCCAGGCCCGTCCGCAGGTCAATTTGGGGCACGAAGCCCAATTCGCGGTGTGCCTTGCTGGCATCGCAAAGCCAGTAGCACTGCTTCAACTCCTGCACTTTCTGGTCGTTGAGCAGGAGCGGCTTGTTTGTCAGCCCGGCCCAAATCTCTCCCAGGGCGGCGAATGCCTCGATCCAGCGGACAGGAATGACTATGCGCAATACCCGCTTGCCCAACACGGCGGCGATAGTATCCAACACCTCCTCCAGATCGTAGACCGCACCGTCAGAAGCGAAGTAGGTCTGGCCCACAGCCGGCTCTGCTTCCAACACGTGCAGAGCCAGTCGCACCAGGTCGCTGACGTGGATCAGGCTGACCAGTTCAACGCCGCCGCCAGGCAACGGCTTTAGCCTTCTATTCACTATGCGAAAGTAGGTCAGGATATCTCGTTCACGCGGCCCGTAGACGGCTGCCGGTCGCAGGATCACCACCGGTAGCCGGTCAGCGTACGCCAGGACGGCCTCTTCGCCAGCCAGTTTGCTGTGACCGTAATCGCTGACCGGGTGCGGGGGGCGAGTCTCGTCTGGGGGCTCAGGGCCAGCGGCAGGGCCGGCCGCGCCCAGGCTGGAGCAGTAGACGAAGCGTTTCACTCCAGGGCTGACCCGCCAGCACGCTTCCACCAAAGAGCGGGTACCCTGGGCATTGACCCGGAAATACGCCGCGGCAGTGGCGGCCTTGGTTGCACCGGCAAAGTGATACACTGCGTCCACGCCCTGACAGGCCCTCTCCAGGCTTTCCCGGTCATCCAGCGCACCACATACGAAGTCCACCGGCAACGCGGCGATGAAGGATAGATCGCTGGTGTGCCTTATAAGACAACGCACCTGGTGGTGTCCCCGATCCAGCAGGCCTTCCACCAGGTGCGATCCCACAAAGCCGTTGCCGCCAGTGACCAGAATCAGCATTCCACCTCCGCAGCCTGCGCTCCGTTCCGTTCCTCCCCTGGCAGCGGCGGCAACTGTGCCGCGTCGCTAAACCCAAAGTACTGCAAGAACTCGAAGGTGGTGCCATAGATGATAGGCCGCCCGGCCTGTTCCAGCCGCCCCAATGGCTCAACGAGGCCCCGATAGAGCAAGGTGCTCAGAACGCTGTCACAGTTTACCCCCCGGATCGCTTCGATCTGTGCCCGCGTCACCGGCTGGCGGTAGGCGATGATGGCCAGCGTCTCCAGGGCCGCCGCCGACAGCGTGCTGGAAAGCTCCAGGCCCAGGAAGCGCTCGATGTACGGTGCCACCTCCGGAGCGGTGACCAATTGCACCCGCCGACTCTGTCGCTGCAAACCCACACCGCGGCCGTTGTAGCGCCCTGCCAACTCATCTAACGCCTCCTCGACCTGCGCGGCCTCCACTTCCAGCGACCGGGCCAGTTGTTCGATCGTTACCGGCCCCTCGGCAACGAAGAGGAGACACTCCACCAGAGGGGCCAGGTGGTCTGTCGCAGGTGCCGTCGGCTCACTCATGTCCACACTATTGTCTGCTTTCATCGTAGAAGACGTGTTCACCGGCCAAAGGACGCGCCCCTGGCCGGACAAAAAACCCTGTGACGCTGTTGGCACGAACCGGGCACCTGTGTTATAATCTTGGTGCTCAGTGACCAGGCCTAATGCCACAGTCGCATGTAGCGTTTAGGGCACGGTCTCCTGACCGTGCCCCCGGCCCGATTGACAAAGCTCAGGCCAAGTCAGGAATCCTGATCGAGGTCGGGCGGGGGTCAGGAGCCCCCCACTAAACACAAGAGCGGTTGTAGTACTAAGCGATCAGGAGATCCGATCACCGATCACAGAGGCCTTCCATTGGAGGTATCATGTCCGAAAGACCCTACCCCGGCCGGCTATTGCTGTGCTGCGC
>JACNHM010000144.1 GCA_014383605.1 Chloroflexota bacterium | reverse complement strand
GACTTTCGGCGATGGCTTCCTCGTCGAGGGTGAACTTCCAACCACATTTGAAACACGTCACGTTGATCATGATCACCTCCATTTGTCTGGGGTAACGAGTTAATGAGTCAATGAGCCAATAATGAGTGCCTCGTTACCTCGTTACTCGTTACCTCGTTATCCCAATTGTAATGCCAGTTGAGGATTTTTGCAAGTTCCTCTTTGACAGCGGGTGGAAACTGTGGTACTATCTACTTGCAAAGGCGGACTTGCGTCCGCACTCCACAAATCTGGAGGATGGTCTATGCTTGTACTGAGCTTTGTCGAAGTATCTGAATCGAAGCGAGTCCTGGCCATTGATGCCGGGGCCGGTACTCAGGACATTCTGTTGTACGATAGCGACAAAACTATGGAAAACTGCGTCAAGATGGTTCTGCCTTCCCAGACGACCATCGTGGCGGGGAGGGTCCGGCAGGCTACTGCTCGGGGAGAGGACGTTTTTTTGACTGGCAACCTGATGGGGGGCGGGCCTTGTGTCAGTGCCCTCAAGAAGCACCTGAGGGCGGGCCTGGCGGTCTATGCCACCCCTCTGGCGGCCAAGACCATTCGCGATAACCCTCGCGAGGTGGAGGCCCTGGGCGTTCAGATCGTGGACGAGGCTCCATCTGAGGGTCTGACCATTCGCCTGGGCGACGTTGATCTCGCTGCCCTGGGTGGCGCCCTGGCCCTCTTCGACGTGGAGCTGCCTCAGCGCTACGCCATCGCGGTGCAGGATCACGGCGAAGCCCTGGAGGGAAGCCAGCGCCGATTTCGCTTTCAGCAATGGGAGCGCTTTGTGGAGCAAGGGGGGCACATCGTGGAGCTGGCCTATCTGGAAGTGCCCCCTCACCTCACCAGGATGAAGGCAGTCCAGGCCGACGTGCCGGGCGCGATGCTGATGGACACCGGCTCGGCGGCGATTTGGGGCGCGCTTTGCGATGATAACGTGGCTGTTCATCAAGGGGACGGCCTCATCGTCGTCAACGTGGGCAACCAGCACACGATAGCTTTTTTGCTCAGCGGTGAGAGGGTGTGGGGTCTCTTTGAGCATCACACTGTGCTCATGAACCCTGACAAGTTGGCCGCTTACGTTGATTCTTTGCGGGAAGGGACCTTGACCAACGATGAGGTCTATGGCGATAATGGTCATGGGGCCTATGTCCATCCCGATTACCCCGGCGGTGGAACCTTCCAATTTGTGGCTGTGACCGGGCCCAATCGAGGGATGGCGGCCAGCTTGGGTTACTACATGGCCGTGCCCCATGGCGACATGATGATGACAGGGGCCTTCGGCCTGGTGGCCGCCGCGCGCCGTCTGGGGCTGGTTGGGTAGAGTGTCATTGCGAGGCGCGCTGTTTGCGCCGAAGCAATCTCCAATTCGCGGGGTGGAGATTGCTTCGCCCCTTCGGTTACACTCAGGGCAAGCTTCGGCTCGCAATGACAACCTCAGCACTGTACTCAGGTACGAGATAGATTTCGTCCGCAAGCCCGATGACAAGTGGGGTAAACTATGGTATAATATAAGCAACAGAAAACAGGGAGGGCGCCAAAAAATGCAAACCAGAACCTTCAAACCCAGTTCCAAGTACCTGAGCAAGTTACGCCTGAATATCACACTTGTGGCCTTGTTGATCCTGGCCGGCGGCGTCTTGCTCGGCTGGCTGATGAGCTTTGACCGGGAGATAGGCGCAAGTGGCTTCGGGATTGTGGTCATCGTCACCGCCATCATTGACGCCGTGTGGTGGGCACCGGCCATGCTCCTGACCGGACCCTACTATCGCAGCCTGAGCTACGAGATTCAGGACGACGAGGTGATCGTGCATGTGGGCATCTTGACCAAATCGGTCAAGCACGTGCCCTATCGCACGGTGACCAACCTGACGGTCAAGCGGGATATCCTGGATCGCTGGCTCTTTGGCCTGGGCACGCTGAACATCCAGACGGCCGGGATGAGCGGTCAGACCGGCGCCGAGGAAAGTCTGGTGGGCTTGACCAACGTTCAAGAGGTCTACGAAATGGTGGTCACAGAGCTGCGGCGTTTCCGGGGAGGTATGGCCCCGACGGCCGCCGGCGTAGAGGACGAACCAGTTGTCGCTTCGGCCGACGCCTTGAGCGCGATTCTGGCTGAAGTGCGAGCCATTCGTCAAGCGCTGGAGAGGGATTAACACCCCAGGAGCCCCCAAATGCAGACCCCAAGAATGAGCTTGCAACACAAGCTAACCCTCACCTACATGGTGGTGACCCTGGCGGCGATTCTCCTAGCCGAAGGTGTGTCCCTGACCTTGATCGCAGCCCGTCCCATCGGTAGCCTTAACTTCGCGCTGGTGATCATCGCCGCCGCGCTGGCGGGGTTGCTGCTGGGCGCGTGGGCCAGCCGTCCTATCGTCCGTCGCGTGGGGCGCGCCCTCGAAGTCAGCCAGGCCTGGCTGCGCGGCAATCTGTCGCTGCGCATCGCAGATCCCATCAGCGATGACGTGGGCCTGCTGGCCAGGCAGCTCGACCTCCTGGCCGAGCATCTGGAACAAGACGAGCAAGACCTGGACGAGCTGCGGGAGCGCAACGCGCGCCTCACCGATCAGGTGCGCGCCCTGGCGGTGGTCGAAGAGCGAAATCGCCTGGCCCGCGAACTGCACGACAGCGTCAAGCAGCACCTCTTCAGCCTGGCGATGACGGCCAGCGCCATCCGCGCCCGCTTCGACACGCTGCAGGACGTGCCAGACGAACTGGACGAGATGGTGCGTGAGGTCGAGACCACGGCCCAGGCCGCCCAGCGTGAGATGACCCGCCTGATCAAGGACTTGCGCCCCGGCTCGCTCCAGGAGCAGGGGCTAGGGGATGCGCTCAACGATTACACCCTGCTCTTCGGCGCGCGGGAGCACGTCCTGATCTACCTGGAGGTGCAGGGCAACGACGCGCTCTTGCCTCCATCGCTGTCCGAGTCGCTCTACCGCGTGGCTCAGGAGGCGCTGCACAACGTGGCCCGACACGCCAGGGCGACCCGGGTGGACGTGCACCTGCGTTGCATTCCTGAGCACGTGGCGCTGACCATCCGCGACAACGGCATCGGGTTCGACACCAGCCAGCCTCGCCACGGGCTGGGACTGGCGAACATGGAGGAGCGCATGATGAGCATCGGCGGGGTGGTGACTGTCGTCAGTCAAACTGGGGCCGGCGCCACAGTGCTGGCCGAAGTCGCGCTGCCCCATCCTCTGGGCACGCTGGATTTTGGGGAGATCACGGGCGTGGATAGGAATCGCCCCAGTCCGACGATCGAGAACTGGGCCTGGCTGGGCCAGAGGCTGGTCATTCCAGTGGGGCAAACCTGGCCCTGGCTCCCTGTCGACCAGGCGCGCCTGCGCCGGCCGCTGGTGGAGCCTGGCGGGGAACCGCTGATGGTCAGGAGAGATGCCGGCTTCCTGGGTTTTGGGAGAGACTATGTCTTCCAGTTGGGCCAGCGTCGCGCGCCATTGGTCCAGGTAGAACACAGCAGGTCGGGATACGAATGGGAGTCCGGCGGCGCGTCGTGGGCGCTGCGCCGCATCCGTGGCCTGAGCGGCAGGATGGTGCTGACGCGCAACGGGCAGCCCCTGGCGGCGATGCAGTACCAGGGCCGACTGCTGAACGCCTGGAGCGAGATCGTCTACGACGGGCGCGGCTATCGTCTGTCCTACGTCAAGGGCCAGCCGGGCCGCTGCGTTCTCGTGGACGAGGTCGGCGACGAGCTACTGACGGTTGAAGATGGTGCTTCACCCCAGATCGAGTTGCGCCGCCCGCTGCCGCTGCCCCTGCTGGTGATGGTGACCATGCGCATCGTGGATGAGGTAGCTTCGACCACGGCGCAAGCGAAAACAGTTGAAAAACAGGAGTTGGTATAAAAAAAGATAGTTCACATAAATCAGAAAGAAAGGAGAGAACAATGAGATACATTAGAGGAGCCATTTACACACTGAAGCCTTATGAACGAGGTATCAAAGAAAGCCTGGGCAAGTATACGGCGTTCATTATGCCCGGACTGGGGTTTCAGATCCCCATCATCCACCTCACCCGCGTCCGAGACATCCGCGAGCACACCATGGACATCCCCCCCCAGTCGGTGATCACCAAAGACAACGTCGAGATAGATGTAGATGGCGTCATGTGGGTGCGCCCCGCTTCCGACGAAGAGTCCATTAAAAAGACCTTCTACAACATTGACGACTGGAAGCAGGCGGTGATCCGACTGGCCATGACCAACCTGCGCCAGG
>JACNHM010000630.1 GCA_014383605.1 Chloroflexota bacterium | reverse complement strand
GGGGAGTTCCGCTACCTCAAGTCGGGCACCAGCGGGCCATGCTTTGCCTGTAGCGCTAACCAGGGGCAGCCCTGTGGCTGGGGCGCTAACAAAGCCATGAAAGCGCTGATTGCGGTTCCGCCGGAGCGGCGCACCCCGGCCGTGCAGCGCGCCATCGAGGTCGGCGCCGAGTTCCTGCTCGGCCGTGACCCGGCCGTGGCGGACTATCCTTACACCCAGCGGGTTAACTCGACCTGGTTCAAGTTCGGCTTCCCGCTGAGCTACTGGAGCGACGTTCTGGAGACCACGGCAGTGCTGGTGGAACTGGGCTACGGTGACGATCCTCGGCTGGGCAATGCGCTCCAGCTTATCCTGAGCAAGCAGGATGCCGGGGGCCGCTGGAAGCTGGAGAACGCGCTCAGCGGCAAGATGTGGGCCGACATCGAGAAGAAAGGGAAGCCCAGCAAGTGGGTCACTTTGCGCGCGCTGCGGGTTCTGAAACACGTCGTGGGCATAGTTGGCTGATTATCGTGCCTCTGTGAAGTTGATTGGCGTTTTGTCGCCCGACGCAGTATAATAACCACGGGGAAGCCCCTGATATCTGACGAGGAGGTGCGAATATGAGGCCGGCAAAAGCGCCTGGCGACACAATAAGCGAAGCGCTGCAATTCGATCCCATTGACTGGCAGCAACTCCAACTCCTTGCCCAACTCACGCCAGCCCAGCGCACTCTGGCCATGATCCGGGCTGCGGAGTTCGTCCGGGCTGGCCTGCGGGGCACGTTGCGCCGGCGCTTTCCGGACCTGTCCGACGAAGAGATCAACATGAAGGTACTGGCACACCTGACACCGTTGCGAGGATACAAGCCATGAGCATCCTGGGGTTCTACTTCGACATCGTGCGTGCGTTGGAAGAAATCGGTGCACCGTACATGCTCGTGGGCGCCTTCGCCGGATCGGCCTTTGGTATCACCCGGGCGACGTTCGACGTGGACATGCTGGTCAACCTGCGAGAGCCGCACTTCAACGCTTTGGCGCATCGCTTTCCCCCGCCGCGCTATTACGCCGACCCGGAGCAAATGCGCAACTCCACGCGCCTGGGGATCATGTTCAACATCATTGATATGAACCAAGGGGTCAAGGCCGATCTTGTTCCCTTGTCCGGTAGTCCGGGCTATCGTGAAGCGTTTGCACGCCGCACCCGCCGAACCTTTCAGGACGAGAGTGGAAACGAATTTGAAGCCTGGTGTGCCTGCCCTGAGGACATCATCCTGGGCAAGCTCATGGCCTGGCAGGAAGGTCGTTCAGCCAAGCACCCGGCCGATATCCGGGAGATGTTGGTTTTCATTCTCAGCGGACTGAGCGATGAGGAACTGGATCTGGGCTACGTCTCAATGCGAGCGGCCCAACTGGGCACCGAGGTGGCAGAGCTTTGGCAAATGCTGCTCGATAAGGCGCAGGCAGAGATCGCGGGCCGGGATCAACCAGCAAAAAAATTGGGTAGTGAAAAGAGAACATACGGGAGGAATGAGCTATGACGACAACAGAGGAATCTCCGCGCCTGACGGAAGCCACTGTTCAGGAAATCCAATTGGAGCTGATCCGCCGCCATCAACACAATTACTTCGAAGGCGAGGAAGTGGCAGAGGATTTGATGGCCCATCGGGAGTGGTGGGAAGCTGTCCTGATGGACACAAGCGCTGGTCTGGTCAAGCTCCGCGATCTGGGTGATAACTTCTGGAACGTGGACACCCTGTACATCCTGGCGACCAGCGAACCTAACGCCAGGCGGCTGGCGGAACTGGGTGAGAGGTGGTCGGCCGACTCGGTCGTTGTCTACGACGAAGAGGAGACAAATTCGGAGCTGGGCGGCGGCATCGAGGAACAGCGGCTGGTCACGATGTGGTGGGATTAACTACGGAGGGCAAGAAATCGAGGTTCACCATGACAGACATCCTCAAAACCGCCGCCTACGGTGGCGCGGGCTGGTCGCCACGCACGGCCTCCCTGCGCCAGGAGATCGGAGGGGTCTGGGGGGCGTGCGGCGTGGCGACGGAGTGGGCGCCGCTCAAAGCGGTGCTGCTCCACCAGCCAGGGCCAGAGCTGGAAGAACTGGCAGACCCGGACGCGGCTCAGATGTTCGCCCCGCTGGATGCTGGCCGGGCCCGAAAGCAGCACGACGCCCTGGCCCAGGCCTATCGGGACGCCGGGGTCGTCGTGCATTACGTCCAACCGACCGCCTGTGGTGAGCACTACCGAACCAAGACGCCGCCCCCCAACCTGATGTTCGTCGCCGACCTGATGTTTATGACGCCGGAAGGAGCCATCCTGGGGCGACCGGCATCCACCGTGCGGGCCGGTGAGGAGCGCTTGGTCGCCCGGCGGCTGGCCGAACTGGGCATCCCCATCCTGCGCAGCGTGCGCGGGCAGGGGACTTTTGAGGGGGCAGACGCGTTGTGGATTGACTCGCAAACGACCCTGGTGGCGACGGGGCTGCGCACCAATGCCGAGGGTGCGGCGCAGGTGGCGAGCCTGTTGCGGGAGATGGGAGTCGAAGTGATCCAGGCCGGGCTTTCCTACGGGGCGATGCACCTGATGGGAGTGCTGCGCTTTGCCGACCGGGACCTGGCTATCGCCTGGCCGGGGCGCGTGCCCTATACGGCCGTGGAAGCGCTGCGGGCCCGCGGGTACACTGTACTCTTCATACCAAACGAGGGAGAGGCCAGGCGCGGCATGTCGCTCAACTTTGTGACCCTGGGCCCCCGGCGGATACTGATGGCAGCAGGCAATCCCATCACTCAGGCGTTCTACGAAGACGCCGGCATCGCCTGCCAGACAATCGAGGTGGACGAGATTCTCAAGGCGGCCGGCGGCATCGGCTGTCTGACCGGCATCCTGGAGCGAGACTCTGATGAACGAGGAAAAAGCTGTTAGAGAGGTCTTCGACATCACGGTGCCGTGGATCACGGACATACCGGTCACTCAGGTCGCTTGTCTGCTGTGCGGAGAACGCAACTTCGTCCCGCTGAACACGTTTCTCCTGAACGGCCACAGGTTCTATGCGGTGCGATGTGTGTCGGACGGAATGATGTGGCTTGATCCTCAGCCTACTGTGGACTTCTACCATCAGCTTTACACGGAACACTACCATCTGGCGAGAGAAGACGACCCTCTATTAGAGCAGGCTACGCTAGACGTTCACTCCGACGAGGCGAGCTTACGCGCAGCGGCGAAAATCAGGCTGGACGAGATAGAAGAGTTTGCATTGCCAGGACGGTTCCTGGAGGTCGGGTTTGGAAGTGGGCACACGCTGTTGGAAGCCCAGGCACGAGGTTGGGATGTCTTCGGCATCGAAATCTCGCCGTCCTGCGTCGAGGCTGTCAGGGCCAAGGGCATTCCTGCCAGGTGTGTACATCTAACAGCATATACGGAGCAACGGGAGGCGTTCGATGTCGTCGCCATGTACAGCGTTATCGAACATACGCACGATCCTATCGCCTACTTGCGGCGAGCTTATGAGCTGTTGAAGCTGAATGGACTTCTCGTGCTGAGACTCCCGGATACCCAGGATGAGGGGCCACCTGCGTCTCTGATTGCTCACCTTTACCATTTCAACCGAGTCACCATCTCCGAGCTTCTGAAACAATGCGGCTTTGAGGTACTGTGGATGGGGTCTTTCACATTGTGGAAGCCCAAGAAGTATCCGGGCGCACTGTGGAACATGAACATCATCAGTCGGAAGGTGTAGATATAAAGAGGAGCGTTCGAATTGATCCAAACTGATGTACCCATCTCCCCCGAAGCGGTGCTGGATCTGCTCAAGAGCCGACGCAGCATCCGTCGCTACCGGCCAGACCCGGTGCCGGACGAGATGGTCGAGCAACTGCTGGAAGCTGGGCAGTGGGCGCCCTCGGCCAGCAACCGGCAGCCGTGGGCCTTCATCGTCGTCCGCGATGAGGCGATCCGCCAGCAGGTAGCAGAGCACGCCGCCTTCTACTTCATCCGCTGGGCGCACGCGGCGGAGGCTCCGCTGCTCATCGTCCTGTGCGGAGATGCCAGGAATCCGGCCTATCGCAGGTACCTCCACGAGGACATCGGCCTGGCCGGGGCGCAGATCATGCTGCAAGCCAAAGCTCTGGGGCTGGGGACGTGCTGGCTGGGGGGCATAGATCGAAAGGCGATTGCCGCTACTCTCAAGCTGCCTGAGCACCTGGAAGTCGTGGGCTTGCTGACGGTGGGGTTCCCGGCCGAGGATCCACCTCCGACGTCCCGCAAGCCGCTGTC
>JACNHM010000145.1 GCA_014383605.1 Chloroflexota bacterium | reverse complement strand
AGATTTTAGGCAGAAAAGTGCGAATCAGCCTTGAATCTAGCCTGTTTTGCCAGGCAGCTCACAAGTAGCTGGGATGATTATTTCTTTCCGAGTCCCTAACCTCTCGACGAAGCACACTAAAGGTGGCGACCACAGGGCTGGCTACCAGACGCGCTTCAATGTTGTCGAAGTGCTCATTGATGGCTGGATTCATCGCTTGTCACTTCTCTTATCACGTAAGATGACCAGACGTGCATTCAGGTTCTCTACCATCTCATAGGTTGCTGACCATTCCACAAAGTCTGCGTCATCCCCCATATCTCCCTGTTCGAAGCGGTGATAGAAGTCTGCACTGGACAGGTTGTACCGTCGCTCGAATTCGGTCAATTGTGCTTGTAATCGCGTCCTTTGGGCCACAAGACGGGATTCCTCGCGGGCCATGATTTTGTCCAAGGCCAGCTCCAATACCCGATTTTCTGCAGCATCTCCCCCTAAGGCAACATATTCCGCAAGCTGTTGGATTCTCCCTAAGGCTACTGACATTTTCTCTTCTCCCTCCGGGTTCAGATCACGCTAACTCCGCCCAGGTGTCCAGCAGGTGCTGCAACTGCGCTTCCGCCTGCTGGTAAGCCCATCCCAGTTCCTCCACTTTCGTCACCTCTCTGGCCTGACTGGCGGCTGCCAACTCTCCTTCCAGTGCGGCCAGCCGCGCTTCTTGTTCCTCAATCCGTTTCTCCAGCGTGGCGATTCGCTCGGCGTGCTTTTCTTGCTCGCGTCGGGCGCGACGCTCCGCCCGTGCCCGCTCCCGCCAGTCTTGTGCCTGCGCGGCGTCTATGGCCTTCGCCTCCTCAGCCTCAGCGGCCTTCTCCTGCTCGCGGGCCGCCAGGTAAGCCCCGTACCCACCCTTATAGGCGTGCAGCCGGCCATCCCGCAGCGCCCAGACGTGGGTGGCCAGCGCGTCCACCAGGTAGCGGTCGTGCGAGACGAGCAAGATGGTGCCGGGGAACTCCAGCAGCACCTCCTCCAGAATCTCCTGCGACGCCAGGTCAAGATGATTGGTCGGCTCGTCCAGGAGCAGGACGTTGGCGCCGCGCAGCGTCAGGCAGGCCAGGGCCACGCGGCTGCGCTCGCCGCCCGAAAGGTCGCTCACTCTCTTGAACACGTCGTCGCCGCTGAACAGGAAGCGTCCCAGGAAGCTGCGAGCCTGGCCGAGAGGCATGTTCTCCTCGTCCAGGATGGTGTCCAGCACGCTCTTCTGCGGGTCGAGATGGGCGTGCATCTGCGCCAGGTAGCCGATGTCCACGCTGGCACCGACCCGCACGCGGCCGGCCAGCGGCTGCACTTCTCCCAGGATCGTCTTCAGGAAGGTCGTCTTGCCCGATCCATTGGGGCCGATGAGCGCCACCCGCTGCTGGCGTAGCACTTCCAGATCAGGCGAGTGAAACAGGACGCATGATCCAGGAGGCAAGATGCAAGATGCAGGATGCCAATCTTCTCTTGTTTCTTGCATCTTGCATCTTGCTTCTTGTCCTCTATATCCCACGACCAAATCCTTCGTCCGCAGAACGATGTTGCCACTGCGGACGTCCGTGGTGATATCCAGCCTGATGCGCTTCGCCTCCCGCGGGCGCTCAATGGCCTCATCTCGCTTGAACCGTTCCAGTCGTTTGAGGCGGCCCTGGGCCTCCTTCGATCGCTGTCCGGCCATGTAGCGACGGATGAAGTCTTCCGTTTTGGCGATGTGCTCTTGCTGCGCTTCCCACTCCTTGTGCTGGCGCTCTATGCGCTCCGCCCGCTGCAGGGCGTAGTGGCTGTAGTTGCCCCGATACGCTTCCAGCCGGCCAAAGGCCATGTCCCAGATGCGGGTGGCGACCTTGTCCAGGAAGTAGCGGTCGTGGGCCACCACCACCAGGCTGCCGGGCCACTTCAGCAGCGTCCCCTCCAGCCATTCCAGGGCCTCCAGATCGAGGTGGTTGGTGGGTTCGTCCAGCAGCAGCAGGTCAGGCTCCTCCAGCAGGAGTTGCGCTAGCAGTGCCCGCGTGCGCTGGCCGCCGCTCAGGTGGGCCAGCGGCTGGTCATATTCCTCCGGCCGGAAGCCCAGGCCGCTCAGCACCCGCTGGATGCGCAACTCGTAGGTGTAGCCGCCGGTGGCTTCGAAGGCGCTTTGCAGTCCGCTATAACGGGCCAGCGCGGCCTCACGCTGCGCGGGGTCGGCCATCGCTTTCTCCAGCCTGGCCAGCTCCGCCCGCTGGGCTTGCAGCGCGGCAAACACGCTGAGCATCGCCGCGTACAGGGTACGTGCTCCGGCCGGTGGCGGCTCCTGCGGCAGATAGCCGATGTGCAGCCCTCGTCGGCGGTGCACCGTGCCGGCGTTAGGTGCTTGCAGTCCGGCGATGACGCGCAACAGGCTGGTCTTCCCCTCGCCATTGGGGCCGATCAACCCGATGCGGTCGCCGTGGGCGATGCTCAGGCTGATGTCGCTGAATACGTCTTGAGCGCCGTAGGCCACGACCAGGCCCTGCGCGCTGACAACGGACATGATCCTTTACTCTGCACCAAACGCCTGTTAAGGCGCGAAAAGTGATCGCCGCCGGACTGGGCGTGAAGCGTAAAACGTGAAACGTGAAGCAAGATTACGTTTTGCGCCTTACATTTCACGTCCTTGCACGAGGTGTCCCCTTTTCCTAGTTCTACAGATCCCCACTGTGTTTGGTCTATGCCTCAGGCCACATTATACCACAGCCGGACGGAGGAAACAATTGCGGCCCGAAACGTGCGAGCAGCCTCGGATGGCCTGCCTTGCGTTTCGTTCCCTCCAACATCGCCTCTGAGAGAAGTTGTGGTATAATGTGGGGGATAAGTCAACAAGGGCCGAGGGAACCTGAAACCTTCGAACCTGTGACCGTGGAACTGTGACCCTCAGGTGGACGTAACTCATGAAACGACACATGCTGCTTGCTCTATTGCTGTTGGTGTTGTCCGGCTGTGCGCGCGCCGCGCCGGTGGACGAGATGGCCCCTTACCGTCCGGCCATGCAGTACGAGGCCCAGGGGCAACTGGATGCGCTCGGCTCGGTGCCTCGCTACGACATCCGCGTGCGCATTGACCCCGCCGCTGAGCAGCAGTTGACGGGCAGGGAACGGGTGCAGGTGGTCCATCGGGGCCAGGATGAATTGGGCGATCTGTTTTTTCGCCTCTATCCCAACCTGCCACAGTACAGCGGCAGCATGTCCATTGGCGGCGCGGCGGTGAACGGGCAGACCGTCCCTTTCACTTATGAGGCCCAGAATACCGCCGTCCGCATCTTGTTGCCCGAGCCGCTGCCCCCTGAGGGCACGGCGGCGGTGGAGTTCAGCTTCGACCTCCGGGTGCCGAGACGAGAGGAGGGGTACGTCCTGTGCGGCGAAAGCCAGGGTATCCTCAGCCTGCCGCTGTTCTACCCCGTCCTCGCCGTGCGGGACGACAGGGCGGGCATCCCCCTCTGGAATCAGGACATTGCCCCGTCCACGCATGGTGACGTGGCCTTCGTGGAGACGGGGCTGTACCAGGTGACGGCCACGGTGCCTTCGGACGTAGTGGTGGCGGCCACCGGCACGGTGGTTAGCACCACTGTCAGCAGCGAAGGCGACGGCTGGGTTGACCTGCACATCGCCGGCGGGCCACGGCGGGAGTTCATGCTCATCCTCAGTTCCCAGTTCCAGACCGACAGCACCGATGCCTGCGGGGCGAAGGTGACGTCGTATTTCCTGCCGCAAGATCAGGCCACCGGCCAGGCGGCACTGCAGTACGCGGCGGCGGCGCTGCGGGTCTACTGCCAGCACTTTGGCCCTTACCCGTTCCGCGACATGGCTGTGGTCTCGGCGCCGCTCAGATACTTCGGCATGGAGTATCCGGGGCTCAACCTCATCGGGCTTGACCTTTACCGGGAGCGGCGCGATGACCTGGAGTTTCTCATCGTTCACGAAGTGGCGCACCAGTGGTGGTACAGCATGGTGGGCAATGATTCCGTGAACTACCCCTGGCTGGACGAGGGGTTGGCAGAGTACTGCACCTACACCTACGAGCAGGCGCGCTATGGTGCGGACGCCGCCGAGGCGCTCCTGGATTGGCGCTGGCGCAATCCCTATCAGTACGCGGTGGAGAGGGAACTGGACGCGGTGGTGAACCAGCCCTCGTCAGCCTTCAGCGTCGCCAACTACGAGACGATGATCTACGCCAAGGCCGCTCTCTTCTTTGACGCTGTGCGGCGGGAGGTGGGCGATGAAACGTACTACCGCCTGCTGC
>JACNHM010000146.1 GCA_014383605.1 Chloroflexota bacterium | reverse complement strand
GAAGACTACCCGCTTTTCCGCTGACAACACTCCGTCACTGCAAGGGAAAGACGGCCAGGAAGAGCCAACTGGTGAACAGCGCGCCGCTCAGCGCATAGGCCCAGCTCCCCCTGTATGGCCCCACAGCCAGGGCGTGCAGTCCCAGGATGATGGGGAACAGCGGCATGATGAGCATGATGAACCCCAACTCGGGGCTCAGGGTCAAGGCCAGGAAGAACCCGCCCACCGGCAGCGCCGTGTGCGCCAGCCACCAGCCGGCGCGTCCGGCCCTGCCCGCGCCCCGCGCCGCCTCGCCCACGGCCAGGAACCAGGGCAGCAAGAGCAGCACCCCCAGCGGCCACAGCAGCAACCGTCGGGGGATCAACAGCCAGGGCAGCCAGACCGGTTGCCCCAGCAGCCCCACGCCCAGCCACAGCGCGGTGAAGGCCGTCACTGCACCCAGGAGGGTGCGCCCAGCCAGCGGCGATGGTCTGCGCCAGAGCAGCAACAGGCTCAGCAGCCCGGCCACGCCGAACCAGATCATGATGTAGCCGCCGACCAGCAGTCCCAGCAGGTTGCGCAGGCCGAAGTTTGCGGCCTTGCTCGCCCCCCACAGCAGCAGCGAAGCGCCCAGGGCACCGCCCACCAGCGCGGCCAATCGCCAGCAGAGGGGGCGATCTGCTGCACGGTCCGGCGACCGCTTGCCGATCAGCGCCGCCAGGGCCGCGGACAGCAGCAGGACGCCCACCAGCCCCAGCCCGTACCACCGCACTCGACGGTCCGTGTAGACCTGCGCGCCCGGCTGGGGCCCGAAGGTCCCGTCCAGCCAATCGCGGGTCGCGCCGTGGGCGGTGGGGGAGAATAGGATGGAGATATGCTCGACGCCGGGGACCACGAGCAGTTCCCGCGCCGTGCCGGCCGCGGCATCGCCGCCGGCGCCGCCTGCCTCGGCCAGTCGCCGTTCCGCGTTGCGCACGAACGGCGACTCCAGACTGCCGGCCATCAGCAGCAGGTTGCGCGGCAGTTCCGGCGTCACCGGGCGGTCCACGGGCGAAACGGCGATGGTGGCCGCCGTCTCGGGATGCTCTTGTCCGAAAGCCAGCGCCACACCGCTGCCCATGGAGTGTCCCAGGATGGCCACCCGATGGGGATCGCCCACGCCGCGCCGCAAGGCCTCGGCCAGCGCGGCCTCGGCATTGGCGTTCAGCGAGCCTTGTCTGTCCGAAGGCGAAGGCTGCGGGTTAGTGCCGTGGCCGTCGAAGTCCCACAGCACCACGTCATATCCCGCGTGCGCCAGCGTGAAGGCGAAGCCGCGCATGATCACCGTCGACCCGGCGAAGCCATGGCCGATCAGCACCAGCGGCCGCGAGTCCGGGGTCGCGCCGGCCGGCCTGACGATGGTCAGCGGCGGTGTTGTTGTGCGCAGTGGGATGATCTCCAGTCCCTGTGCGGCGGCCATGATCTGCCAGATCGCCAGCAGCACCAGAACCAGACCCACTGCCCCCAATATCCAGTGTCTTGTCTTCATGTGGGTATCACAGCCTTCCCGCGGAGCACGCAGAAGATCCACATCGCCCGGCGGGCGCACTAGCCGAGGTCGGGTGGGAAACTCAGGTATCTCTACTCGCTGAGCAGTTGCTCAAGGCGGGGCCGCGAGCGCTCGCCGGTTCCGCTGCCGGCTTGGGGGTTGACGATGATCCGGTATTCCTGCATAGCAGCAGCCATCCCTCTCGTCCAACGGCGTGTGGTAGGAGCCGCCTATGCCGGGTCGCTGGGCGTCACCCCCGCAGGTGGATGCTAGGCAACGAACACCAGGCTGCAGCAGGTCACCGCCCCCTCGGCTTTGGCCAGCTCCGACATGGCGACGATCTCCAGGGCAATGCCGCCCTCCATTAACCGCCTTCGTGTGGCCGGGTAGGCGGACGGATAGATGACCCTGTCGCCCACCAACAGCCCGTTGGCCGCCCGTGGCTCCGCTGGATGCCCGGCGATGTGTCTCATGGGGCCGAACGCTCCGGCGTCCACCCACGTCCGGTTGATCAGCAGCGTGTCCTCCGCCACCTGGGTCACGGCTGACTTCAAATGCAGACAGCCGCTGATCGGCACCTCCTGCACGCGGTAGCCGTAGGGTGACAGCAGGGCGCGCATTTGCTCGACGCCCTCCCGATTGGTGCGGCCGGACAGCCCGACGAACACCGACCTGCCCACGCGCAGCACATCACCGCCATCCAGCGTGTCTGGTACCTGGATGGCGGACAGCGGCCGGTAGCGCCGGAGCGCCTCAGCCACGGATGGGGTCTCCGCCTGGCGCGCCGCGGCTCTGGGGCGTGTGATGAGTGCCAGCTCGTCCAGCACCACGGCGGTGTCCTCGACGAACACCGAGTCGGGCAGGTCGGGCTCGGCAGGGAGCATGTGAACCCGGCAGCCGAGGGCGGTGAGGCGCTCCTCGTATTGCCGGTGCTGCTGCCGGGCGCGATCAACGGCGATAACCTGCCGTGTCAGGTGGGTGAGGAGGCAGTCGCCGATGCTGGGGCTGACGTCGCGAGTGATGGCGATGAACACGGTCAGGGCTTCATTCACGGGGCTTCGGCACGCGCATAGAGAACGGCGCGGGCTTTCTTGCCCACCTCGACAATCACCCCCGTCCTGCGCCGGCAGTAGATCATCTTCTGGGCGAACCAGCGGGACTTGCCCAGCGTCTGTGCCAGGTAGGCCGATCCGAATTGCGCCGGCAGATCTCCGGGGCAACTCGTTGAGCAGCCCGATACCGGTCGCCTCGGACGACTCCCTCAAGACCCCCGTCCCTAGTCGAACAGCTTGTCGAACTCCGCCGCTTTCAGCGCTGGCGCGCTGGAGAAGGCGATGCCCAACTCGCTGGACAGGGCGATGGACGCTTTCATCACCGCCGCGGTGCTCGGGAAGTCGGTGATGAGCACCAGGTCCGTGTCGCCGAGCAGGGCGTAAACCGCCTCCAGCTTGCCGCCGCAGTCGCCGATGATCGCCGCGGCGTTCTCTGTCCGCTCGGCGCTGATCTCGTCCAGAGCGTCCAGCGTGTAGCTGCCGAACATGAAATACGTGGCCATATCCATTCCTCCTTCGTGTCTGTCCCGGGTCCCTATGTGGAAGGGTTGCCAGGCCTGTCTGGGCAATCTTCCGTTCTGTCTTGGGGAAATTGTATCACATCTTCAGTGGTTGGTCAAAGTGGTTGGTCAAAGGTGCCCGCGCCCATCGCCAACGAGATTCAGGGGCAGAGTAAAACCTCAGAGAGAGGAGGACAGGTCGTTCCTGTTCTGTTAGGGGGCGTTGAGAGCCGCTCAGATCTCCTCGCTTTACTTTATCCCCCGAACTTGCCTCTGATCTCCTCGTCTCGATCATTCAGGAGCTACACGCTGAGGACGTGGCCACCGCCCAGATGGCGTTGGAGCAGGTCATCCTGCGAGTGGCAGTAACAGAGAAGCGGGCAGTGCTGGTGTATGCACTGCCCGCTTCTGTGTCCGAACACCCTTTTGCTGGTGTGGCCCATACGGGGATCGAACCCGTGTTTCCGGTTTGAGAGGCCGATGTCCTGGGCCGCTAGACGAATGATTGTAAGGGGGGCAACAGGATCGCGTGGATCTCAAACCGTCGCCGCCGCCTCGTACTGAGCGATTATCCCGCGGATTAGGGGTACTAACTCGACGGGGATTTCTACCACGGATCGCCCGTTTTCCTCAAGCGCCCTCTTGTCTTCGCTGACGGCTTCCTCCTCGCTCTGAGCTTCGTAGTGGGCAAGAACTCTACTTACACGTTCTTCATCCCAGCCGGGTGGAAAGTACTTGTTGTTCATCTGTGCCTCTTGCGCTGGCGTCGGCGATAAGCTTTTAAGGGCTTCCCGCGAAGTTCATAGGCGGTGATCACGAACACACTACCTGGATCGGGATCTGGTACGTATATCACCCGGAGGCATCGCCCTGCTTCGGTTTGTCCAATGGCCACTCGAGCTCCCTCATACCCCTGGCGATCTTCGCCTGGCCTTGCCAGGACTTCTTTCACTTCCTCCTCAGTGACGTTGTGGTTGTAGATGTGCGGCAAGCCCGTTGCCGGGTCGTGGTAGTAGCGGATGCTCCAGATGGACATGTGGCTGGCTTCCGGGATCATGGCCCATACGGGGATCGAACCCGTGTTTCCGGCTTGAGAGGCCGACGTCCTAGGCCACTAGACGAATGGGCCGCGAGATAGTGTCGAGATTATACGTAAGGGGGCAGGGTTTGTCAAATCGCTCTTGGTGTTTTCGCTGCGCGTTTCAG
>JACNHM010000147.1 GCA_014383605.1 Chloroflexota bacterium | reverse complement strand
TGAGAAGAAGAATGGACGACGAGCTATCCCCTCCAACGCCCCAACAGCCAGAGGACAGGCCCGAAAGTTTCTGGCGACTGGCCGCCCAGGCGACCACGCTGGGCTGGAACCTGGTGGTGCCCATCGTGGGCGGCGTGCTGCTGGGACGCTACCTCGATGACCTGTTCGACAAGGAGTTCACGTGGACCCTCTCACTGCTGCTGATGGGCGTGGCTGTGGCGTTCAACAACCTGTACGCCATGTACATCGAGCACAGCGACGCCGAGCCGCTCCAGAAACGTCGCCAGAAGAAGACCAAAGAGAGTGAGAACCATGCAGAGAATAAGTAACCCGCGCACCCTGGTGCTCCTGATCGCGCTGGTCATCGGCCTGGCTGTGATCAGCAACCTGCTGCAGGGGCCGGCTGAAGAAGCCGAGGAGCCCAACCTCGCTGAAGAGATTACGCCACACGTGGTCTTTACCGTGGGACCGTTAGAGGTGACCTCGACGGTCGTCAACACCTGGGGGATGATGCTCCTGCTCGGTGTAGGGGCCCACCTGATCGGGCGCAACCTCAAACTGCGACCGGGTCTGGTGCAGAACATGCTGGAGTGGATCGTCGAAGCCGTCGAAAAGCTGATCCGCGAAATGGTGGGCGTTGAGGACGCGGCGATTTTCCTGCCCGTCGTGGGCACGATGGCCTTTTTCATCGGCACCGCGAACTTGATAGGCTTGCTCCCCGGCCTGAAATCTCCCACGCCGGACATCAACACGCCGCTGTCCATGGCGCTGGTCGTCTTCTTCAGCGTGCCCTATTTCGGGGTTCGCACGCGCGGACTGTGGAGCTACCTCAAGCACTACGTCGAACCGATCTTCCTGATGCTGCCCATCGAAATCGCCAGCGAGATCGCGCGCACTTTTTCGCTCACCTTCCGATTGTTCGGTAACATCATGGGAGAGGAGATCATTATCAGCATTCTGTTTATCGTGATGCCGCTCTTCGTCCCGGTGCCGATGATGCTGTTCAGCATCTTTACCGGTCTGCTGCAAGCGTACATCTTTACACTTCTGACCTGTGTGTATATCGGCGGAGCGGTCAAAGCGCACAAGTAGAACACAAATCACAATAAGGAGAAGTAAATATGGACTGGAACAACCTGCCGTGGGATAAGATCTTTGTCATGTTGACGGTCTTGGTCGCTGGGCCGGGCGTCATTATAGGTATCGTCGTGCCGGCCATCGGGCAGATGGTTGTCGCCTCGGCCGGGCTGAAAGCAATTGCCCGGCAGCCCGAAGCGGGCGACCGCATCAACAGCATCGTGCTGCTTTCCCTGGCCATGCTTGAGTCGCTGGCTATCTACGTGTTGGTGATCATCTTGATCCTGCTCTTTGCCAATCCGATGCTCAAGTACGTCATCGGCGAATAGCGAATGGCGAATGGCGAATAGCGGCTAGCGGTCATCGAAGTACGTTGACTGCTGGCTGCTCATCGCCGACTGGAGGTGGTTATGCTAAACATTAACCTGAGCACACTGCTTCTCCAGGTCGCCAATTTCCTCATTATGGCCTACATCCTGGCCCGCTTTCTCTTCAAGCCACTGAAAGAGATGCTCGATAAGCGTGCGAGCCGGGTGACTAGGGCGGTGGATGAGGCAGAAAAGGCTACTCGTGAAGCCGAAGCGTTGAGGCTGGAGTACGAGAAAAAGCGCGAGAACATTGACGCGGAAATTGCGGCGCTCAAGAACGAAGCCCGCATAGTCGTTGATGAAACGCGGCAACAGATGCTCCAAGAGGCCTACCGGGAGATCGAGGCCATGCGTGCGCGCGCCAAAGAGGAACTCGAACAACAACGCGCCGACGCGCTGCGCCTGCATCGCAGCAAGATCGGCGAACTGGTGGCTACACTCACCCAGCGCATGATGGAAGGCATCCTCAACCCGCAACTGCATCAAGCTTACCTGGACGCTTTTCTGGATCAATTGCGCTTGGTGCAGTCGGACGGGCGCATCTCCACCAGCGGCGAAGAAGCCGTTTCGGCCGAACTGATCACAGCGACCCCCCTGACCCAGGAAGACAAAGCGCGGATCGCGACTGCGTTAGAGACAGTGGTAACCCAACCCATTGACCTGGCCTGCCGTGTTGACCCCGGTCTGATCGCCGGCGCGATGGTGCGCCTCGGCGACACGCTGATTGACGGCAGCCTGCAAGGGCAACTCCAGCAACTGCGCAGCCGGTACGAGGAAGAAATTGAGTAAGCCCGCTAAATCCTCTCCATTACATACGGCCGACCTGCTCGACCTCATCGCCCGCCTGGGCGATGAGCAGCGCTATCAACTCCGTCAGGTCGAACTTGCGTACGATCTCAAAACCGGGTACCATCTTTCGGCTTTGCGTGGGCTGATTGACCAGTACCGTTACCGCTTGTCGGCGCAGAGCGTGGGCTCGGTCAAACAGGTGGGCGATGGCGTGGCTATTGTCTCTGGTCTGGGCGACGTGATGGCCGATGAGCTGGTCCTGTTCCCCGATGGCACATACGGCCTGGTGCTGGATCTCGATCAGGACTACGTGGGCTGCGTGCTCCTGGGGACTGACGAGAACATCCACGCAGGCGACATTGTGAAAGGGACAGGGCGGGTGATTGACGTGCCGGTGGGCGAAGCGCTCCTGGGGCGCGTGGTCAATGCGCTGGGCCAGCCCATTGACGACCTGGGGCCGCTGGAGGCCCCGGAGAGAATCGTGCGTCGCCCCATAGATCACCCGGCGCCAAGCTTTATCCGGCGTGTGCCGGTCAGCGAACCGCTGCAGACCGGCATCAAGGCCATTGACTCGGTCATCCCGTTGGGGCGCGGACAGCGCGAGTTGATCATCGGCGACCGGCAGATTGGCAAGACCGCCATCGCCGTTGACACGGTCATCAACCAGCGCGACCAGGGTGTCACCTGCATCTACGTCTGCATTGGGCAAAAGATGTCCACCGTGGCGCAGATGGTGGAGACGTTTCGTGAACATGACGCGCTGGACTACACCACGGTCGTGGTCGCCAGCGCTGAGGAACCGCCCTCGATGGCCTACCTGGCCCCCTATGCTGGCTGCGCCATGGCCGAAGCATTCATGTACGCCGGCAAGCACGCGCTGATCGTCTACGATGACCTGACCAAACACGCCATCGCTTACCGCCAACTCTCATTGTTGCTGCAGCGACCGGCAGGGCGCGAGGCATATCCAGGCGACATATTCTACCTGCACTCGCGCCTGCTCGAACGCTCCGCCCGTCTCTCCGCAGCGTACGGCGGGGGGAGTATGACCGCCCTGCCCATCGTCGAGACCCAGGCTGGCAACATCGCGGCCTACATCCCCACCAACCTCATCTCCATCACCGACGGGCAGATTTACCTGACCACGCAACTCTTTAATCAGAATATCCGCCCGGCCATAGACGTGGGGCTCTCCGTTTCCCGCGTGGGCGGCGCAGCGCAGAACGCTGCCATGCGTGCCGTGTCGCGCCACCTGGCGCTGGACATCGCTCAGTTCCTCGAACTGCAAATCTTTTCCCGCTTTGGCACCGAACTGGACCGAGCAACGCGCGAGCAGTTGGCACGCGGAGAGCGGGTACGCGCAATCTTGACCCAGCCCCAGTACGAGCCCATGCCGGTCGCGCACCAGGTGGTTGTTATCTATGCCGCCGGGCAGGGATACCTGGACGACGTTCCAGTCGAGCAGGTGCGCCGTTTCGAGACGCTTTTGCTCAAGTTTTTGCAGCAGCAATGCTCCGGCCTGCTGGCTGAGTTCTCCATCGGTCATTGGAACCCCCACCTGGAGACAGACCTACGGAACGCGCTTGAGCGTTTCAAGGAGCAGGTATGGCATACGTAGCCAGCGAGATTCAGCAGCGTCTCCAGGGCCTGGAGGACATTCGCCATCTATTGCGCTCCATTCGGGCCATGTCGGCGATCCGCTGGCGGCGGGCGCGGGCGCGGTTGCGTTCAGCGCAACAGTACGCCAGCGCCGTAGACCAACAACTCGCCTTTGCTGCAACCTTCTCCACAGCGCTGACGCGAGGTGCGCATCATCCTCTTGGGGAAGGCGTCTCCGACGCCAAAGAGCCTGCCCTGCCTGTCCCGAGCCTTGCCGAGGGAAGCACGGCCGAAGGGAGCGTGGGACTGATCGCGTTGACCTCGGATCGGGGGCTGTGCGGCACATTCAACGTCGGCCTGGTGGCCCACGCTCTGGACTTCATCAAGCGCGAGCGGGAGGGGGGAAGAGGTATCAAAGTCATCGCCCTGGGGGGATATGG
>JACNHM010000287.1:6060-22313 GCA_014383605.1 Chloroflexota bacterium | reverse complement strand
GTGCGACGGGCCGTAGACCTCATCGGCGGCATGGGCCGATACGTGCAGCCCGGCCAGCGCGTGCTGCTCAAGCCCAATCTGCTGCGCTCGTCCGCGCCCGAGGAGATGATCTGCACCCACCCTGCCGTGGTCAAGGCCGTCGTCAAGCTGGTGCAGGAAGCGGGCGGCCACCCGGTGATCGGCGACAGCCCCGGCGGGCCGTTGCGAGCTGTCTGGTTGCGTGCGGTGTATCGAACGTCAGGGATGATCCAGGTGGCTGAGGAGACCGGGGCGGAATTGAACTGGGACTGCGGCGAGACGCGCCTGTCGCACCCCGCAGGGCATCTGATCAAGGCCCTGGAGGTGGGCACCTTCGTCACCAGCGCCGACGTGGTCATCTCGCTGCCCAAGTTGAAGACGCATGGCCTCATGCAACTCACCGGCGCCACCAAGAACCTCTTCGGCGTGATCCCCGGCACGACCAAGATGGGCTATCACGCCAAGTTCCCAGAGCCAGAGCGCTTCGGCGACATGCTCATTGACATCCTGACCCTGATCCGCCCGGCGCTCTCGCTCATGGACGGTGTGGTGGGCATGGATGGTCAGGGGCCTTCCGCCGGCGACCCCTGCAACGTCGGTGCTCTGCTGGCCAGCGCCGACGGGATCGCCTTGGACGTGGTGGCGGCGACGCTGGTGGGCATGGACGTGTCCAGCATCTACCCGCTGCGGGCGGCCATGGCGCGGGGGCTGACCAGCGGCCGGGTTTCCGACATCGAGATCGTGGGCGAAGCGTTTGGCGACCTGCGCGCGCAGGGCTTCCGTGCGCCGGACACTCACGCCCCCTCGCGGGGAACGATGTTCTTCTTGAGCCATCTGGTCAAGCGGTGGATGGTCGCCGCGCCGAGCTCCAACGGGCGGTGCACCGGCTGCGGCGTGTGCGTGCGCCATTGCCCGGTGAAGGCCATCACGCTGGTCGAGAAGCGCGCCCACATGGACCTGGATACCTGCATCCGCTGCTACTGCTGCCACGAGCTGTGCCCCGAGCGGGCCATTGACCTGCGCAAGCCCTGGCTGGGCCGCCTGCTCTCATAGTTCCCCGGACTCTGCCCAGCAAGCTACAGCGCAGACAGCGGTCGGGAGACCACCCTGATCAAAGTTGGAGGTGTGAAATGGCTCGTCTGTTGGATCGTCAGTGGTCTCGTGCGGAGCTGCTGGCCCGCGTCGGCGACCTGGCGCAACTGGCCGGCGTCCGGCTCGCCCAGTGGGACGACGGCGCCGAGCGCGGCGTGCGCCTGGCGCAGGTGCGCACCGGCTCCGGGCTCGACTTCACCGTGCTGCTCGACCGGGGCATGGACATCGGGCCGGCGGCCTACCGCGGGCTGCCGCTGGCCTGGCTCTCGCCGGCCGGCTTCGCCCATCCGGCGCACTTCGAGCCGGAAGGCCTCGGCTGGCTGCGCACCTTCGGCGGCGGCCTGCTGACCGGCTGCGGACTGACCTACCTGGGCGCTCCCGACGAGGACGAGGGACAGGCGCTGGGCTTGCATGGCCGGCTGTCGCTGCTGCCGGCGCGCCACGTCCAGGCGGGCGAAGAGTGGGAGGGGGACGAGTGCTGCTTCTGGGTGCAAGGGGAGATGCGGGAGGCCCGCCTGTTCGGCGAGAACCTGCGCCTGACCCGCCGCATCACCGCCTGGCTGGGCCAGAGCCGGCTGGCCATCCAGGACCGGGTGGAAAACCTGGGGGCGACGCCCACGCCGCTGATGATTCTCTACCACATCAACCTGGGCTTCCCGCTGCTGGACGAGTCCTGCCAACTGGTGGCCGAGCCCCACCCGGTGCGGCCCCGCGACGACGTCGCCGAACCCGGCCTGGGCGCATGGATGCGCTTCCAGCCGCCGACGCCCGGCTACGGCGAACAGGTCTTCACCCACGACTTGCCCGCGGATGCGGAGGGCTGGGCGGCCATCACGCTGCGCAACCCCACCCGCAACCTGGCGCTGGGCGTGCGCTTCCAGAAGGCCACGCTGCCCAACCTGATCCAGTGGAAGATGATGGGAGAAGGAGCCTACATTCTGGGCCTGGAACCGGCTAACTGCCTGGTGGAGGGACGCAGCCGGGAGAGGGCGCGGGGCACGCTGCAATTCCTGGCGCCGGGGGAGCAGCGCCACTTTCAGGTGGAGATTGCCGTATCCGAGCCGTAGGGGGTGCTCACCACCCGTAGGCCAGGCGGGCGATGAGCCGGTGCGGCAGGTTGGCCGCCCGCATGCGCGCCTGGGTCAGCTCGTAGGGATAGGCCACCCGCCGGTAGCGCCAGATGGCGGCCTCCGTGTCCAGCAGGGCGTAGGCGGCGCGGGGATCGCTGTCCCGCGGCTGGCCCACGCTGCCCGGATTGATGATCAGGCGATGATCCCCGGCCAGGCCCACAGGCTTGTCGTAGACCGGAGCCAGGGCCCGGCAAACTTCCACGTTTTCCTCGCCCCGCGCTTCCAGACAGCAGCGGAAGATGACCGGCACGTGGGTGTGGCCGATCAGGCAGAAGGGCGTGTCGAAATGGGCGAAGTTCTCCTGGGCGGTGAAAGGACGGATGATATACTCCCAGACCGGGTGGCGGGGGCTGGCATGGGTGATGGTGAAGTCGCCCCGCACCAGCGGCTCGTCCGGCAGCCTCTCCAGAAAGGCCCGGCTGGCGGGCGTGAGCCGCTCCCGCGTCCACAGCACGGCGCGGCGGGCTTCGGGGTTGAAATCGTCCACCGGCAGCTTGCCCAGCACCGCCCAGTCGTGGTTGCCCGCCACGCAGAGAAGGTCATCGCCAAAGGCCCGCAGCCGCGCCACGCACTCGTTGGGGTCGGGGCCATAGCCCACCACGTCGCCCAGACACCACACCTGCTCGAAGCCGGTTTTCCCCAGGAAGTCCGTCCTCTCGGCGTTGGCCAGCACTGTCTCCAGGGCGGTCAGGTTGGCGTGGATGTCGGAAAGCACCAGGACGCGCATCACTCCTCCTCGGAAAGCCAGAAAGCGTCGGCCATCACCGTGTGGCGCAGCAGCCGTTCCAGCAAGGGGTCGGCGGTGTTGAAGGCTCGCCGTTCGCGGCAATAGGCCGCCAGCCCCTCGGCGAGGTAGACGTGCGCATCGCTCTGCGCCGCCTCGCTCTGACCATAGCCCAGGGCGAAAAGCTCCCTCACCCGCTGCCCCACCTCCTGCCAGCGGAGCGTGATGCCGCCGCCGTCGGAAAGCCAGGCCCCCTCGTCAGCGCCGCCGCAGCCCAGCAGGTGATCCAGCAGATGGCCGATCAGCACCCGCGGGCGATCGTTGGTCGCCGCCAGGTCGGCCAGGGCCACGTGCGCCACGCCATCCAGCGTGCGCCGCCCGCACGGCTGCGGCCCCGGCACGTAGCCGCCGTCCCGCGGGCCGATGAGCACGTGTCCTCGTTCCTGCGCGGCCCAGAAACGCAACAGCCCACTGGGAAAGGGGCGCAGTTGCCGCGTGAGCGCCTCCACGGCGGCCCAGGGATTGTCGAAGCGCTCGCTGACCGCCGTGCCCACCCGCGCCAGCGCGCCGGGCACCAGGTGCAGCTTGGCCCGCGTCAGGGCCCGCCGCGCGGCCGCGTGCTCGTCCTCTCGATGTGGGGGGTTCCGTTTGGGCATGGGCGCTGTTCTGTGTTAAGATAGGGTAGCTGGCAACTCAGCAGATTTCAGGCAGGAGAAAGACCATGGGCAAAGTCATCCGCTTTCTGACCGGATTCACCACGGGCATGCTCGTCGGCGCGGTGGCGGGCATCATGCTGGCCCCCGCATCGGGCGACGAGCTGCGCCGCACGCTGCGCCAGCGGCTGCAGGCGGTCATCGAAGAGGGACAGCAAGCCGCTGCCGAGCGGCGGGCGGAGCTGCAGCGGCAGTTCGCCGAGGCCAAGCGCTTGCGGCCCGTTGCACCGGAGCAAATGTAATCAGCGGAAAAGCGCAAAGGAATCCGCTCCTTCCGCTTTTCCGCTGGCCTATCCTCCATCGGCTGACTGGCAGCGGGGACAGAAGTGCGTGCTGCGGCCGCCCACGCGGATGCGTTCCAGCACCGTGCCGCAGCGGGGGCAGGATTCGCCCTGGCGGCGGAACACCTGCAACTGCTCCTGGAAACGTCCCGACTGCCCCGAAGCCGAGCGATAGTCCCGCAGCGTGCTGCCCTGCGCGGCGATGGCTTCGCTCAGCACCGCCCGCACGGCAGCGTGCAGCCGGGCAATCTCCTCGGCGGCCAGGCTCTGGCCCAGGCGCAGGGGATGGATAGCGGCGCGGAAGAGAGCTTCGTCGGCGTATATGTTGCCCAGGCCGGCCAGGACCCGCTGGTCGAGGAGCAGGGATTTGATTCTGGCCCGCTGGTCAGCAAGCTGCGCCGCTAGCGCTGTGGCGTCGAAATCCGCCGCCAACGGCTCCGGCCCCAGCCGGCCTACCACCTCCTGCGGATCGTCCACCAGGTAGAGCCGCCCGAACTTGCGCGGATCGCGGTAATGCAACCGCTGGCCGTCATCGAGGGTCAACACGGCGTGCGTGTGCTGATCCAGCTCGACGTCGCACGGCTGCAACAACAGACGGCCCGTCATGCGCAGGTGAACGAGCAGCGTGTCGCCGCTGCGCAAGGGAAAGAGCAAGAACTTACCCCGTCGCTCCGCAGCGACGAAGGTTTGCCCCTGCAGCCGCCGGCGAAACTCCTCGGCGGGCGGCCGGTCCACGATCCGCTCCCAGCCGACCCAGACAGCCTCGATCTGCCGTCCCCGCAAACAGGGCCGGAGTTGGTTGACGATGGTCTCGACTTCCGGCAGTTCCGGCATGAAGCCTGCGTCTATTCCTCTCCGGCTTTGTAGACCGTGTCCCCGCGGCGGGCTCGCTCCACCACCAGCAAACCGATCTCCTGCCCCTTTTTCCCCACCTCAATCGGCTGGTGATCCAACTGCATGGAGGCCACATCCTGCTCGAAATCGCTGGTGTGTCCCAGGATGTAGATGTGATCCCCCACCTGCAGCCGGTCAGTCAGCCGCACGCCCGCCACCTGAAGGCGGTTGAAGTAGTGAATGACTTTGCCGACCTCTTTCCAGGCCATGGCCTCTCCTCCTCCCTCGGTCCCGCCCATTCGGGCGGCAATCCAGATCCTGAAGGAGACTTCACTCTCCTTCAGGCCCAAAGATGCGCATACTTGAGTCCACTGCCCGTGTTGAACAGAACGACCGTCTCATCGTCGCCGATCCAACCCTGGTTCCGAAGCCGCTGGAAGGCCGCCAGCGTGGCCGCCCCTTCGGGGCCAACGAAGATCTCCTGGGTGCGGCCGACGAGATGGACCGCCGCCATGATCTCCTCATCGGAGACGGCGATAGCTGTGCCGCCGCTCTCGCGCAAGGTGCGCAGAATCAGGAAGTCACCCACAGCAGCGGCTTATCGCACGTGGGGCAGAGATTCCAGACCCGGTCGGCTTCCAGTTCCTGGCCGCAGAGGGCGCATTGCAGATGCGAAAGGAAGCTCATCACGGATTCGGCTCCGAGACCACCACGATGCCCAGCGTCCCCGGCCCGCCATGGGTAGCGATGATCATGCCCGTTTCGGCCAGAAAGATCGCCTCTTCAGGAAAGCCGGTTTGCGAAGCGATCTCCGAGACGAATCCCTTGGCCTCCTCCTCACAGGCGATGTGCGCGACGCCCAAGGTCGCAGCCGGGAGACAACCGTTGGCCAGGTCAATCAGCTTCTGCTTGGCCGCCTTCCTTCCCCGCGATCTGTCCAGCAGTGTCAGTTCGCCATCCAGCAGCGTCAGAATGGGTCTGATCCTCAGCAGCCCGGCCATGACTCCGCTCAGCCGGCTGGCCCTGCCTCCCCTGACCAGGTACTCCACTGTGTCCAAGGCAATGAACACGTGCAGCCGCTGGCGCAGTTCGTCAACCGCCTGCACGATCTCTTCGGGGCTTCGCCCTTCGCTGGCGGCGCGGGCGGCGGCAAGCACCAGCAAGCCCTGGCCGACAGACAGCGACCTGGAATCCAGCACGGTCACCTGCCCAGGGGCGAACTGCTGGCTGGCCGACATAGCTGCAGAGAAGGTGGCGCTGTGGTTGCTGGTGATGGTCATGCAGACCACCTGATCGCCGGCCTCCACACAGTCACGGAAGGCCTTCACAAAAGATCCCGTCGAAGGCACCGAGGTCGTCGGCCAGACCTTCTCGGCTCTGACCAGGAACTCCTGCATGGAGATGGACTTGTCCGTACATTCCTCGAGCCCGAAGAAGAAGAGGAAGGGAACGATGACGACGCCAAGCTCCCGCAGTTCGTCTTCCAGATGCGGCGGCAGATCACAACTCGTATCGGTGATGATGCGTACTCCCATGTCCCTTCCTCCGACGAAGAGTAAGCTTTCGGTCTCTACGGAATCGGCGTGCGGTACAGCGCGTCGCCGGTGAGGATGTAGAAGGCGTCGTTGATCTCGTCCACGAAGAGGCTGCGCACGAAGCGCAACGTCTCCCCCTCGGCCAGGCGGTACTGGCGCACGAACCCACCGTCGGCATTCAATTCGACGATGCGGCTGTTGCCCACGTCGGCCACGTACAGGTGACACTCCTCCGGGCCGGAGAAGAAGGCCGGGGTATCTTGCAGCCGTTTGTCCGGAACCTGGGGCTCGAAAGGCTCTGGCGCGCCGCGGGCGTATTTGGTCAGCACGCCGTTGCGGTACAGGAGATAGACGTAGCCGCCGCAGGGTTCGCTGCTGATGGCCACGTCGGCCACGCCGCCCAGGTTGACCAGGGCATCTTCTTCGAAGTAGGTGGTGGGAGGTTCTTCGTAGCCCTCGCCGCTCGGCGCGTAGCGGAAGATCTGGTTCCGCGAAGGGTCCAGCACGTAGAAGTTGCCCAGGTAGGTTTCCACCGACTGCGGATAGCGCCACTGCTCAGGTGGCGTCACAGGCAAGCGAGCCGGCTCCCACATGCCCGAGACCTCACTCAGGAACAGCCGCCACGACTGATCGAGCACCAGCAAGCCGCTTTTGGCCTGATAGCCCGACGCCGCCAGCCAGGTCATGTCCGCCATATCGCTCACGGCCACCTCGCCCGCCTGCTGTCCCTTGTAGATC
Organism: Chloroflexota bacterium; assembly: GCA_014383605.1. Next base: position 15,248 of record JACNHM010000287.1, on the reverse strand, counting down.
ACCGGCCCCTCTCCCACTGCCTGTGCCAGGTCGGGCAATTCCGCATCCAACTGATACTGATAGATCTCATCCTTCCCCCGATCGAGCACGAAGACGTTCTGTCCCTGCACCAGCACGCGGCCCAGCTCCCGTCCCATGCCCGAGTATTGCTGCAAGGGCATCAGCATAGGCAAGAGCACCACGCGGTTGACGCGATCCAACTTCTCCTGAATCTGCTCGTACAGCTTCAGGGATTCCGCGTGGCCGGGCTTGAGGGCCAACGCCGCCAGGACACGCTCTTCAGCATGGTGCAGTTGCCCGCGAGCGGTGGTCTCGTCTTCTGTCTCCTCCGCCGTGTTCCAGGCCGCAATGGCTCCCTGCATCAACTCATCGAGTTGCTTTTGCTGCTCCCAGCCGCGCTGCCACCAGACGGCCAAAGCCACCAACGCCACCAGCAGGGGGATGGCCAAGGCGGCGATCACCGGCCAGCGGGAACGACGACGCTCCTCGCCCCGTGCCTGACGGCGCGCCCGCCGCCGCGGCGCGGCCGGCTCCGCCTCCGGCAGCATCCGCTCGCCCAGCGACCTGGCCCCTTCCGCCAGCCGAGTGGTGGCCGTCGCCAACCCCTTGCCGATCCCGCGGGCCACATCGCCGGCTGCCCGGCCTGGTTCTAGCTGCTCACCAGGAAGCTCTTCCCACTCTCTCTCGACAACCTCGTCCTCGTAGAGGGCCTCCTCTTCCGCTTCCTCAGCTTCTTCAGCCCATGCCCCTACTTCTCGCAATGCCGGCGCGCCAGCAGCCACGCCCAATCCCACCACCAGCGCCGAGAGGTCAGACCCGCCGGCCACCCCCTGCAAGACATCCAGCACGCCGGAGACGGTGGGAACCGTCGCCGCCCCGGCCAGCATCCGGGGCTCGATGGAGGACAGCCAACCGCTCTCGGCCAGCACGATGGTGGTGCCCGTTTCCACGGGGGTGTGGAACAACCCGACGTCGGGGGGCACCCTGCCGCCCAGCGGCAGGTCGTACCGCTCCAGCGAGTCCGGGAAAAGCTGCACGACCTGAGGATGAGCGATCACCACCAGGGCCGGGCCGGCCTGGGCGATGTAGATGTCGCCATCTCGCAGAACGACGCAACTCACGCCGCCCGTGGCTCCAGCTTCCTGCAAGAGCCGATGCGCCTCCCCTATGGCCTGCTGCAAGGCCGCGGTGACGCTGCTGGGCGCTTCGTAGTAGACGCGCTGGATCACGTTCAGCATCTGGCGGTAGAGCTGTCGGCGCGCCGGCGGTGCATCCTGTAGTTCGGCCAGGACGTAGAGATGGCCTTTGCGCTGCCCCTGCCGGTCCGTCACCGTCGGCTCCACGGCCCTGGCGTTGGCCACGCGGGACTGGCGCACGCCACCCGCCATGCCCAGTTGCCCCACGGTCGTCTGAAACGAGGTCATGGTCATCCTCCCTTTTCGGTTGTCTCCACGAATAGCTCGTCGGCATAGTGCAACAACACATCTGCCCGCGCCGCGGGCACTTGCCTGGCCTGGAGATAGCGTGCCAGCAGCTCCCGCGGCGTCAGGGTCTCGATGGTCTCCTGACCGCCCAAGCGCAGCCGCGTGGGCCGCTCCACTTCCTTGGCCACCGCCGCCACGTAAAAGGCCGGCGCCAGCGCCTGGCGGATGGCCCTTTCGTCCAACGAGGGCTCGACGGCGGCGGGCAGCTTGATCTGCAACCGCACCACGGCGTCGGCAATGTCCTGCTCTTCGATGGCCGCCAGCACCTGGCCCGTGGGGTCGGGGGCCGTGGCCTCGACGCGAATGGTGACGAAGGGGCGCGTCTCCAGGGGCACGAAGCGCCACTCGGCCCTTCCCCGCGCCAGGTCCACGACGACGAAGCCCTTGGTCTCCTTCTCCTCGCCGAAGTCAATACGCTCCAGGCTGCCCGCATAGACCGCCGGCGGTCGCTCGCCAATAACTTGATGCTTGTGGATGTGGCCCAGGGCCACGTAATCGAAGGCAGGATGGCGGATCAGGCTCTTGGGCAAGATGAGGTCGCTGCCCAGCATCACGCTGCGCTCGGAGCCGTAGACAGCCCCCTGCACCGTGCCGTGCGCGACGAGAACGGTGGGCAGGTCCGGGTCGAGCTGGCTCACCAGGCTGTTCTCCCCTGTCACCAGCAGTTCCTCCAGCCGCCGGAGCATCAGCTCGTTGATCTCCTCCAGATTGTGGCCCTTGTAGGCTTCCCTGGTCAGGATGGCGCTGCGCACGATCCAGGGCAGGGCCACGATCTGCACCGGCCCGTGACCGGTCTCGATGCGCTGCGCCGCCGGTTGGCGGGCCACGTAGACGTTTTCCACCTCCAGCGTCTGGAAGATCTCGATGCTGTGGGCGCGGCCGGCGGCGTGCGGCAGGTCGTGATTGCCCACCAGCAGAAAGGTGGGGATGGAGGCCTCCACGGCCAGGCGGCGGATGCGGCTGGCGAACTCCCGCTGGTAGGTGGGCGAAGGCGTGCGAGTCTTGAAGGCGTCGCCGGCGAAGAGGACGAGATCAACCTCCTCGGTCAGCGCGTACTCCACGAGGCTGTCGAAAGCGCGCAGGAAGTCGGCCGCGCGGCTGGAAAGACCCGTGGCCGGGTCCAGCCGCCCGTAGTTTTCGACCCCCAGGTGCAGGTCAGCGAAGTGCAGAATGCGGATCAAGGCCTCAGCCGCCTCCTTTCGGCACGTCACGGCCAGTAGGCGAGGAACGCAGCAGTTGCTGCCCCATTTTACGACAAGTAGACGTTTTTGTCAACATCGCTTGCCACATAGCCCCACCTGAGGTATAATTGGCTCAGCGGAACCTGAAACCTGAAACCCTGGAACCTGAGACTGACTCATGCCTCTTGACTTTGCTGTCATTCAACCGCACATCGCTCAGATGGCCGCTCAGGCGCACACGCAGTCGTTGGCCGATCGTCTACGGGACGCCTGTGACCTGTTGCGCGAGGCCGATGCCGCACATCTCCTCGAGGTGATCGGGGAACGGGAACGGAGCAAAGAGCGCATCCCCTGGCTGGTGGCCAAGCCCAGGGAGGAGATCGGCGCGGCCTACGGGGCGCCGCCGCTGCCCTCGCCGGACTTCAGCGTCGTGGCCACCGACGGCTCCGCCATCCCCCCCGACCGCCACAGCCCGCTGCGCTTCTTCCTGCTCAACACCGGCCTGGCCCGCCTGACCTACGGCCAGCGGCCCGATGCGCACCTCTGGGCCCGCAGCCTGTTCTGCGCCGACGAGGAGGACATCTACATCGCCACCGCCGGCCGCCGCATCCCCGTGGAAGGCGCTCGGCTGGGGCTGCGCATGGCCCTGGAGGAACTGCGGGCACTCTTCGAGGCGGCACAGGAAGCCCCCGCCGACGGGCCGGTGCTGGCGCTGCGCGATGGCTCGCTCATCTTCTGGGCTTTGCAGAACGAAGAAGACGCCGTGGTTCGTCACTTCCTGCCGCCGCTCCTGGACTGCCTGGAACGCTTTCGAAAAGCAGGCATTCCCATGGCCAGCTACATCAGCTACCCGGGCGCCCAGGACGTGACCAACAGTTTGCGGCTGCTGGTCTGCGGGAAAGATCCCCAACACTGCGGCCAGTGCGCGGGCGCCAGCGCCAAGGAGCGGGCCCTCTGCCAGGCGCTGGCCGATTTCCGCGACCAGGCGCTCTTCCTGCGCCACCTGCAGCCCGGCCAGCGCAGCGCCATCTTCGACAGCACCTCGGCCATTCTCGACCGCTACGACGAGCAGCGGGTGCAGTTCTTCTACCTGCACACCGGCGAGGAGATCGCCCGTCTGGAAGCGCCGCAGTGGGTGATGCAGGACGAGACGCTGCGCGATTTCCTGCACGCCGCGGTGGCCGATCAGTGCCGCCGCGGGCGCGGCTATCCGCAGGCTCTGATAGAAGCGCACGAAGAGGCGGTCATCACCACCGGCGAACACCGTCTGGTGGAGCAGTTGGTGGAGGAGGCCCTGGCGGCGCAGGGCGTCGTCTACGTCCGCTCGGCCAAGGACCGCAGCAAACGCGAGCGAGGCGTGTAACCTTGACCACGAAGACACCAAGACACAAAGTACAGATATATTGGTGTCTTGGTGCCTTTGTGGTGGGTAGATGGAGGGGAAGATGAAGCGGATCGGCGAGATTGTGGCCACGAGCAGTAACAGCCTGACGGCAGTCAGTTTCACGCTGCACCAGCCGCCGGCGCTGGGCAGCCTGCTCAAGGTGGACGTGGAGGGAGGCCGCCGCACGGTGTACGGGGTGGTCAGCTTCGGCACGACGACGGGGCTCGACCCGGGCCGCCGCGTCGTGCGCCGCAGCACCGAAGATGTGCACGATGCGGCGATCTACGCCGAGCACCCGCAACTGGAGAAGACGCTGCGCACGGAATTCGCGGCCCTGCTGGTGGGCTACAGCGGCCCCGATGGACGGGTGCACCAGCACCTGCCACCGCAACCGCCGCCGCTGCACTACTCCGTCTGCGGTTGCGATGCTGAGGAAGTGGCGCGGTTCAGCCAGCAGCGCCGCTACTTCCGCCTGCTGCTGGCCGCGGCTGGCGAACTCCCACCGGAGCAGCTTCTGGCCGCCCACATCCGCGAGACCGCCGCCGCCCGCGGCGACGACGAGGAGTGGCTGGCGGCTGCCGCCCGCGAGGTAGCCGCGCTGCTCAAAGGGGAATACGATCGTTTGCTGGGCGTGCTGCAAGCGATTGAGCCTGGGTGAGGGGGAAGACTAGTCAGCAAGCAGCGATTGCCCGATCTCCTCGATGAGGAAAGGCAAGTTCGCTTGCTCGAAGCTCAACTCAGGCGCTGGCACACGGTTGTGCTTGACGTCGGGAGGCACGTGTTTGTGATGAGGCAAGGTGCCGGCCAGGGCAGGGATATGCGGGTGAGGGAAGTCGTCGTACCAGTAAAGCTGCTCAGTGCCACGGTAGACCTCGTAACCGTACTTGAGGATACGCTGGCTGCGAAAATCCACGATCTCAAAGACGCGCAGTACGATGTTGCCAGCGAAGTGCAACTCGCCTGCGCGCTCTCCGGCTAAAGGATCAAGGCGCACAAAGACCAAAGTCGAGTACTTGATGGACGGATAGCGGTTAGCGAGGGTATAGACGAAGTTCTCGTACGCTTCTAGTGTCGAGAACGGCAAGCTGATCGGCATGGCTATGCGGCTACCCGTTCCAGAGCTACGGGCTCGACTACCAAGCGAGAGAAACGTTCAGCCAACAACTCCTGATACCAACGTTTGCGGTCGAGCCAGAGTTCGTAATATCCCAACCAACGGATAAAATCCGCGCTTTGCTCTAGCCTGCCTTCTTGCGCCAACCCGTAGAAATCGTCCGATAGCAGGTTATACCTGCGCTCGAATTCCTGCATTCTCTGTTCCAGATTGTGGATGGATTCGACAATTTCCGACAGCGTCATGACCGCCCTCCAGAGTCCCTGGGATCGTTTCTGCACACATTGTACATCAGCTAGCCAACAATGTCAAACAACGCGGCGGTGCAACAAAAACAAAGAGGACATGCCGTGAGAGAAGGGGAGGTTGTCACACGCACGCCGGGACATCCGGCAACTGTACGGTCCCTGAGTGCAGATTTGGCTGCCTTGGGAGTTGTGCCCGGCATGGTGCTCTTGGTTCATTCCTCGCTCAGCTCCCTGGGCTGGGTCTGCGGCGGCGCGGTGGCCATCATTCTGGCGTTGGAGGACGCTCTCAGCCGCCAGGGGACCTTGCTGATGCCCACGCATTCGGGTGACCTTTCAGACCCGGCGCGCTGGGAAAACCCGCCCGTGCCTGAAGCCTGGTGGGGCACCATCCGCGAGACGATGCCAGCCTACGATCGTGATTTGACGCCCACACGCGGCGTGGGCGCCATCCCCGAGGTGTTCCGGAAGCAGCAGGGGGTGGTGCGGAGTGGTCATCCGCAGGTTTCGTTTGCCGCCTGGGGAGCGCGAGCGGAGGAGGTGACGGCGGCACAGGCGTTGGATTTTGGATTGGGTGAAGCCTCCCCCTTGGCGAGGTTGTATGATCTGGAGGGATGGGTTCTCCTGCTGGGGGTGGGACATCAGAACAACACATCGCTGCACCTGGCAGAATACCGCGCCGCACAGTCAGAGCGACGGGTCATCGAAAACGGGGCACCCCTGCTGGTCGGCGGACGGCGAGCATGGGTAAGGCTGCAAGACATTGACCTGGATGATTCCGACTTCCAGGCCATAGGCGAGTGCTTTGCCCGGGAAAAAGCGCACGTGCGTCGCGGGCACGTTGCGGATGCGCAGGCGCTGCTGCTGCCGCAGCGTGCTCTGGTTGACTATGCGGTACACTGGATGGAAGAGAACCGTTGAGGGCGGCGACCCAACGCTATCACTCACCCCAGCCAGCGCAGCAGCCAGAAGGCGGCCAGGCCGGCGACGACGGTCGCCAGCGTGTGGCGTGTGCGCCAGGCGACTAGCGCGCAGATCAGCCCCGCCCAGACAGCGTGGTTGTCGAAGGAAAGATCCACACGGCCCTGCGGCGTCAGGAGGATGGAAGGCACAATGATAGCAGTGAAGGCGGCCACGGGGACGAACTCCAACCAGCGGAGCGCCCCCTCGGGCAGCGTCAGCCGGCCCAGCAGTGCGATCATCGTGTAGCGGGTGGCGTAAGTGACCAGCATCATGCCAGCGATGAGACCAATGACCGGCAACGACGTCATTCGCCAGCCTCCTTCTCGTCGCCCGTTGGTAGGGGCAGGCCTTGCGTCTGCCCAGGGTTTGCCTTGACCGCCAGCCGATCCCACAGCAGCCCGGCCGTCGCCGCCAGCAGCGGGGCCAACAGGAGACCCAGCTTGCCCGGCAGGTCGCGGGCCAGCAGGGCCACGATGCCGGCGACGATCATGGCCACCACCGCCGCCCGGTCGCGCACGTGGGGGATCATCAGGCCGATGAAGGTAGCGGAGAGGGCGAAGTCCAGCCCCAGCACAGCAGGGTCGCCCACCCAGCCACCCAGCAGGATGCCCAGCGCCGTGCTCAGTTGCCAGCAGACAAACATGTTGGCGTTAGCCGCCAGGAAGTACCAGTGGCCACTGCTGGCGACATCCGAGCGGGCGTAGCGGGTGACGGTCAGTGCGTACGATTCGTCGGTGAGGCCGAAGGCGAGGAAGCGCTGCCAGGCGGGGCGCAGCCGCTGGATGTGCGGGGCCAGCGATGCCCCGTAGAGCAGATGGCGCAGGTTGACCACCAGCGTGGTGAGCACGATGAGCGGGTAGGCAGTTCCGGCCTGTAGCAGACCCAGGGCGATGAACTGAGCCGAGCCGGCGAAGACGAAGGCGGACATGGCCAGCGCGCCTGAGACACCCAACTCCGTCTGCTGGCTGAGCAAGCCGAACACCAGCCCAAAGGGCGTCACGCCTACCCATATGGGCAAGCTATCGCGCGTGGCGGCCAGCACTTCTCGCTTTGCTTCTGAGGACATGACGGTCACCTGTGGATTGCGCGCTGCATGATTGCGGCGATTGTACCGCAGGTGGGTAGTGGTGTCAAGCAAGCGATCAGTAATTCCTTGCTCAAATGGCCTTGTCAGATTATAATCATGGCGAAAGCCAAAACGTTGAGTTCTGATCAAGGCAACGGTTAGACAGGAGGAGACACGATGATGAACGTAGTGGAAGTCTACAGAAACCACGTCAAGACACTGCCGGTGGTTGACCGTTTGCAGCTGGCCCGATTGATCATGGATGACCTGGCCGAATCAGCGCCGCGCTGGGTGGTTGATGTGAGCGATGCCTGGAGCGAGGAGGACCTGCGCGATCTGACCTGGGCCTCGTTTGCATACGCTGCACAGCAGTGGGGGAGCGAGGCTGGCGATGCTTAGCCCCGGCGATGTAGTGACAGTCGACTTCCCTGGTGTGACCGGGGTGAAGCGGCGACCGGCAATCGTGGTTTCTACGACCACCTACCACACACACCGGCCTGACGTTGTCGTTGGCATTCTCACTTCACAGACAGTGAGCGCCACGACGCCGTTGGATTATCTGTTGCAAGATTGGAGAGCGGCTGGCTTATACCGTCCGTCAGCCTTCCGCTCCTTCTTGGCCACGTTGCCGGCTGTAGCTGCCAAGCCAATAGGCCATTGCTCCGAGCGAGACTGGCTTGCCATTCAGGAGTGTCTGGCGCGTGCCATGGCCTTCCCGGCAAGAGAACTATGACCAACAGCAAACGTCTCGGCGTCGTCACCGACGGCGCGTTTAACGCTTTTCTGACCGTGCGGCTGGACCCCGGCTGCTCCTCGGAGGATGTGCGCATCGGCGATTTCGTCATCGTCGAGGGGGAGGAGTACCTCTACTTCAGCCTCATCTCCGACATCCAACTACGGGCCAGTGACGTCCGAATGCTGGCCGATCCGCCGCGGGATGCCTCGCCTTTCATCCGCCGCGCCCTGGCCGGCACCAGCACCTACGCCACCGTGCAGATCAAGCCCATGCTGATGATCGAGAAGCCGCAAGAGGGCGATATGGTGGACATGCTGACCGCGCCGCAGCCGGTGCGCACCATCCCCATGCACTTCGCCACCCTGCGCCAGGCCACCCAGGGCGACTTCCGCGTCGTCTTCGGCGAGGAGGACAAGACCCACTTCTCCATGGGCACGCCGCTGACCATGGACCTGCCCATCTGCCTGCACATGCACCGATTGATGGAACGCTCCAACGGCATCTTTGGCCAGTCGGGCACGGGCAAATCCTTCCTGGCCCGCTTGCTGTTGTGCGGCATCATCAAACTCGGAGTGGGCGTCAACCTCATCTTCGACATGCACGACGAGTACGCTTTTGGCCGCCAATCGGAGGACGGCCAATGGGTCAAGGGCCTGCGCCACCTCTTCGGCCCCAAGGTACTCATTTACTCTCTGGACGAGCGGGCGGGCAGCCGCCAGGGCCGCAACGTGGACGTCGTGCTGCGCATCGGTCTCAACCAGATCGAGCCGGAGGACGTGCTGTTGCTGCGGGAAGAGTTGGATCTGAACCCCACCGCCCAGGCGACGGTGGGCTTGCTGGGCGACAGATACGCTGAGAATTGGCTCCTGAGACTATTGGCCATGGATGGGGAGAGCATCGAGCAGTTCTGTCAGGAGAGCAACGCCCACCCCGGAGCCACCCAGGCACTGCAACGTAAGCTGAAGGAGATCAGCCGCCGCCCATATGTGGTGGAGGAAGCCCCGTTCAATGCCAT
>JACNHM010000287.1:0-5755 GCA_014383605.1 Chloroflexota bacterium | reverse complement strand
CAGATCGCCCGCGAGCTGCGCAAGTACTACGTCACGCTGATGGTCATTGACCAGCGGCCCAGCGGCATAGATGGCGAGGTCATGTCGCAACTGGGCACGCGGGTCACGGGCAAGCTGACGGAGGAACGGGACATTGACGCCGTGCTGACCGGCGTGGCCAACCGGCAGGCCATGCGCGGCATGCTGGAGAGCCTCGATACCCGCCAGCAGATCCTGATCATGGGCCACGCCGTGCCCATGCCCATCGTGCTGCGCACGCGGCCCTACGACGAGGCGTTCTATCGCTCGCTGGGCAAGGCGGGAGAAGAGCCTCTCAGCGCCAAGCAAGCAGCAGATGAGCTGTTTGGCGACTGGTAGCTGGGACGTGGACGAACAGGGATGACCGCGGATTCTTTCGAGAGGCGGATCCGCCACGACCTGGCCGCTCCGCCTCTGCGCGGCTGGCACAACGCAAACTCACCACAATTTGACACCACACCAGAGTGTGCTATGATTGGAGCACTGTAGGAGGAGAGGATAAGAAGATGACATCACCGGTTGCCGTGCTTACCGATAGCTGCGCCAGCATCCCCGAGCGGCTGATCGAGCAACTCAACATCGAGATCGTGCCCTACTACGTCCACCGCGGCAAAGAGATCATTCGCGACCTGGTGGACATGACGCGGGAGGAGTTCTTCGGCTGGATGGTCACGGCCAAGGAGCTGCCCAAGTCAGGCACCCCCGGCCCAGGGGAATACCTGGAGGCCTTCCGCCGCCTGGCCGGGCGGGCGCGGGAGATCGTCACCGTGTGCATGACCTCCGTCGGCAGCGGGGCCTACCAGGCGGCGACGGTGGCCAAGGAAATGGCCGCCAGCGAGCTGCCGGATCTGCGCATCGAGATGGTGGACACGCTGCAGGTGGCCATGTGCCACGGCTGGTCGGCCATTGAAGCGGCGCGAGCTGCGCTGGCGGGAGCCAGCCTGGAGAAGGTGGCAGAGACAGCCCGCGAGGTGGCCGGCAAATCTACCATGATCCAGACCGCCGACACGCTGCGCTACCTCTACATGGGCGGGCGCATCGGCCGCGCCACCCACATGGTGGGCACGCTGCTCAACATCAAACCGCTCATCGGCATGGAGGAGGGGGTGATCACTCCGCTGGGCCAGGCCCGCAGCCGCCGCCAGGCTTACAAAAAGATGGTCGAGATCATGATCGAGAAGGCCGGCCTGGGGGCGCGCATCAAGGTCGGCTACGTGCACGCGCTGGCTGCCGAAGAAGTGGAGAAGCTGCGGGGCATCGTGGAGCCCAACTTCGACTGCGCGGAAAGCCTCGTCGCCGAGCTCTCGCTGGCGCTGGGCGTGCATACCGGCCCCGGCACCGTGGGCGTCGGCTTCTTCCCCCTGTAGCGAAAGAGACCGCCATGCGGTTGATCAGCGGCATCGTCTTGGCGGGCGGCCAGAGCCAGCGCATGGGCACGGACAAAGCGCTGCTGCAGATGGATGGGCAACCGCTCATCGGCTGGGTGCTGGAGCGGCTGCAGCAACTGAGCGATGACCTCATCATCGTGGCCAAGGACACAGCGCCCTACACGCACCTGGGGGCGCGGCTGGTGACGGACGCCTACCCCGGCCAGGGGGTCCTTGTCGGCCTGCACGCCGGCCTGAAGGCCGCACGCTACCCCCGGGCCCTGGCCGTGGCCTGCGACATGCCCTTCCTCGACCTGCGTCTGCTGCGCTACATGATCGTGGCCGGGCGGGGACACGACGCCGTCCTGCCCCGCATCGGCGGCTACCCGGAGCCTCTGCACGGTCTCTATCGGGTCAAGTCTTGCCTGCCGGCCATCGAGCAGGCCCTCGACAGCGGCCAGTTCAAGATGACCAGCTTCCTGCCCAGCGTGCAGGTGCGCTACGTGGAGGAACACGAGGTGGGCCTCTTCGATCCGCAGCACCTTTCCTTTTTCAACGTCAACACCCCAGAGGATTGGGAACGGGGGCAAAAGCTGGCGCGCCAACTCCGCCGCCAACGGGCATCGCGCCGCAAGAGAGAGTCATGAGCGGAGGCTTCTTCGACAGGGTCTACCGGCTGGTGTGCCTCATCCCGCCCGGCAAGGTGGCCACCTACGGCCAGATCGCCGCCCTGTTAGGGCACCCGCGAGCCGCCCGCACCGTGGGCTGGGCGCTGCACTCTCTGTCCGACGAGCAGGCCCGCGTCGTGCCCTGGCAGCGGGTGATCGGCGCCGGTGGCCGCATCACCACCTCTTGCGAGACGCACAGCGCCCAGTTGCAGCGGCAGTTGCTGGAAGAAGAAGGCATCGAGTTCGACCGCCGCGGCGACATTGACATGGCCCGTTTCCAGTGGCCGGGGCCGGAGTGGGACGAGCTGAACGCGCTCCTGCGAGTGGAGACGTGATGCCTGGACGTAAAACGTGATGCGTAAAACGTAAGCCTTCTCCCCACAACTGCCCTTCACGTTTTACGTTTTACATTTCACGTTGCCTATGGTCGCTGAAATCTGCGATCATCTGGATCCTGGATAACCGCAAAGGAGTCAACCCATGCCTGAAATCACCGTCGCTCTGGTGCAGATGGCACCACAGCTGGCGCAGCCGGAAGAGAACCTGCGCCGCATGTCCGACTACATCGAGCGCATCTGTCACGAGCAGCCTGTGGACCTCATCGTCTTCCCGGAGCTGGTCACCTCCGGCTACGAATGCGGCTTGCGCTTCACGGACATGGCCGAGAAGCTGCCCGGCCACACCGTCAACCTGCTGTCCAAAGACGCCGCCGACTTCAACGTCCACCTGGCCTTCGGCATGGTGGTCAAGGAGCGGGTGGAAAGCATCATCTACGATGCCGCCGTGCTCATCGGCCCCGACGGCGAGTTGCTGGGCGACTATCGCAAGGTGCACCTCAAGGGGGAGGAGCGGCTGGCCTTCCGCGCCGGCTACCGCTTCCCCATCTTCGAGACCGCCTTCGGCCAGATCGGCCTGCTCATCGGCTGGGACCTGGCCTTCCCCGAGGCCGCCCGTGCCCTGACGCTGGAAGGTGCACAGATCATCTGCTGTCTCGCCAACTGGGAAGAGGAGCAACTGGAGGAGTGGCGGGCCTACTGCATCGCCCGCGCCTGCGAGAACTCCGTCTTCGTCGCCGCCGTGAACCGCATCGGCGAAGAGCCCAGCTACACCTTTGGCGGTGAGTCGATGATCGTTGGCCCCAACGGTGCCCTGTACACTCTTCTGGACGAAGCCTTGGAGGGCTACGCCGTGGCCAGGATTAACCTGGACGACGTGCGCCGCACCCGCGAGGAGCGGCAACTCATCCAGTGCCGGCAGCCACAGGCCTATCGGGCGGTGGTCAGGAAGTACTGACGCAAGACCTGACAGGTTTTTGGGAAACCTGTCAGGTCTCTAGGAGCGATCATGCAGATTCCTGACGACTGGCAGCGTGCCGCCGATGAGATCGTCGCCTCGCCCCAGCGGCGACGGGTGATCATGGTCGTCGGCGCGCCGGACGTGGGCAAGAGCAGCTTCTGCGCCGTCTTGGCCTCGCGCCTGCAAGAGACAGGGCTGCGCACCGCCGTGGTGGATGCGGACATCGGCCAGGCCAGCATCGGCCCGCCCACAGTCATCGGCGCCGGCTTTGTCACACATCCCATAGGCGACCTGTCGCAGATCGGCTTGGCGGCCGGCTACTTCGTGGGCAGCATCACCCCCACACGGCATCTGCTGCCTTGCGTGGTGGGCACACGCAAGATGACAGAGCGCATGCTGGCCCTGCAAGCGGTGGCAGTGGTCGTGGATACCACCGGCCTGGTGCTGGGCGACCTGGGCCGGGAGCTGAAGCAGCGGGAGTTCGAACTGCTCACCCCCACGCACACGGTGGTCATTCAGAACAGAAGCGAGATCGCCCACCTGGCCAGGCAGTGGCAGCCCGTCCGCTGGACGACGGTGTTCGAGCTCGAGGCTCCAGCGGCGGCCCGCCCGCGGTCGCGAGAGGAGCGGCGACAGTACCGTATGGAGCGTTTCCGAGAGCATTTCCAAAACGCCCGCGAGCTGACCGTCAGCCTGGACGAGGTGGTGCTGAGCACCACCTGGCTGAAGCAGGGTCAGCGACTGTCCGAGCAAGAGTGCGCCTGGCTGGCTGACCCCCTGGGCAGCGAGGTAGTGCACGGCGAGCGTCTGGGGGACCGGGCCGTGTTGATCACCGCCGAAGCACCGTACCGTTCGGGCATCGCCTTCGTCCGCCAGATGCTGGGGACGGATATCGTCTCCGTCGTGCCCGCCGGGCGCTTCGGCCATCTGCTGGTCGGCCTGCTGGACGATGGCGACGAGTGGCTCTCGCTGGGCCTCATCCGCTACGTGGACTTTCGCGGCCAACAGTTGCGGTTGCTGGCCCCGCCTCTGCGCTCCCGTCGCCTGTGCAAGGTCGTCTTCGGCAGCCTGAGGGTGCGGCCCGACGGCAGCGAGATCGGCTGGGCCGACCTGGACACGTTTTCGTGATGCGTGAAGGGTGACAAGTGATTCACGCAACACGGATCACGCATCACAATGCTATAGCTCCCAAGAACGGCACCTGTCATGCTCTAAATTCCAAGGAGACTTCTTTATCATGCCTGTCATTGATCTCCGCAGCGATACCATCACCCGGCCCACGCCCGCCATGCGGGAGGCGATGGCCCAGGCCGAGGTGGGCGATGACGTCTTCGGCGAGGATCCCACGGTCAACCGGCTGGAGGCCCTGGCCGCCGAGCGGCTGGGCAAAGAGGCGGCGCTTTTCGTCACCAGCGGCACCATGGGCAATCTCGTCTGTCTGCTCTCCCACTGCGGCCGCGGCGACGAGATGATCGTGGGCGATCAGGCCCACACCTACGTGTACGAGCAGGGTGGCTCGGCGGCGCTGGGCGGCATCCATCCCCGTCCATTGCGCAATCAGCCCGATGGCACCATCGCCCTGCAGGACATCAAGACCGCCATTCGAGGTGACGACGTGCACTTTCCCCGCACGCGGCTCATCTGCCTGGAGAACACGCACAACCGCTGCGGCGGCGCGGTGCTCACCTTGGAATACATGCACGCTGTGGGCGAGCTGGCGCGGCGGCACGGTCTGGCGGTGCACCTGGATGGCGCGCGCATCTTCAACGCTGCGGTGGCCTTGGGCGTGGACGTGAAGGTGCTGGCCGACGATGCCGACTCGGTGACCTTCTGCCTCTCCAAGGGGTTGGCCGCGCCGGTGGGATCGCTGATCTGCGGCAGCGCCGAGTTCATCGCCGAAGCGCGGCGGGCGCGCAAGGTGGTCGGCGGCGGCTGGCGGCAGGCCGGGGTCATCGCCGCCGCCGGCATCGTGGCCCTGGAGCAGATGGTGGAGCGGCTGGCGGAGGATCACGCCAACGCCAAACGGCTGGCGGAGGGGCTGGCTGTGCTGCCGGGCATCGTGCTCGATCCGGCGCAGGTGCAGACGGACATCGTCATCTTCGAGCTGCATCGGGAAGATATGACGCCGGACGCGCTGGCCGAGCGGCTGCGGGAGCGAGGCGTGTGGCTCTTCACCATCGGCGGTCGCCGTTTGCGAGCGGTGACCAACTACCATGTGACAGCGGCGGACATTGGCCGGGCGCTGGAGGTGTTTGCCGACGTGCTGGCCTGATTGTCGGGCGTGCTGTGATTTGACGAAAGCGTCGCCTTGTGGTATATTCGTGACGAAAACTGGGGGCGTAGTGTAGCGGTTAACATGCCGGCCTGTCAAGCCGGAGATCGCGGGTTCGAATCCCGTCGCTCCCG
>JACNHM010000148.1 GCA_014383605.1 Chloroflexota bacterium | reverse complement strand
GACGGGATCTTCCGGGACGGCAATATCAAGGCCCTCGAGCCGGGCTACCTGGCCCGGCAGATCGGCCCCACCGCCAAGAAGAACGTGCTTGCGGGCTACCACCTGATGATGAAGCAGACCCGCGAGGCCATCGGCCCGGACAAACTGATGATCGCCAATGTGATCAGGGCGCGTTTCAAAGACGCCGGGCTGGAGTACATGCACTACTTCGACGGGTCCTATCTTGAAGGCTTCTTCCACAACGTGGGGAGGACCGGTTACGAGGAGTACGTGGCCAAGGGAATCGCCGCCATGCAAAAGGCTGCTCGAAGCGGCAAGATCATAGCCTTCACATCCAGCCTGGCGCGGGCGAAGAACAGAAGCAAGATGGGTATCGACGAGGGGCATGCCAAGGTCCGGTCCGAGGCGCGGGCACGTGCCGGCCTGGCCTATCCCCTGGCGGTCTTCCTGATCGTTGCCGAGAAGTACAGCTACTTCCGCGTCCACGAAGGCTATTCGGCCAACGAGAACGATCGATGGATGCGATGGTTCCCCGAGTACGACAAGCCGCTGGGCCCTCCCGCAGGCCCGGCTGTCCGCAAAGGGTCCATATACACCCGGAAGTTCCAACACGCCGACGTGTGGCTCGACATCAAGACGCGTCAGGGCAAGATCACGTGGCGCTCACGCTAGCGAGCAATACAGGCTACCGCACCGTGCCCGCCAGGATTCCGTGCCCCTGTCTGATCGCGGCTGCTGCTATCGCCAGGTGATCTTGCCCTGTCTGCTTTCGGTATTGACCCACACGCTGGCATGCTCGAAGTCACGGGTAAACTCCCATCCATCTGGAGTGGTGCGCTGGTAAGGACCTTTCGGGGGACCGAGCGGCTTCTTGAGTTCGGGATAGTCAACCAGCGCGCCAGATGACAACTTCCACCCCCAACTGTACATGAAATACGAGTAGGGCTGCGCCCCGATCAGATAGCAAGCCAGAGCGAACTCCAACTTCTCCTTGGAGAGTTTCGGCATATTCGGCTTCAGGTTTCTTCGGCCTGTCCCCTCAACGCCAAGGCGAAATACGGAGATCTTCGAGACTGTAGCATCATTACAGAGTCTTGTGCTTGACTTTTGCCCTGGAATCGGCGATGCTCTCCGTGGCAGTCCTGCCGCTGGAGGACCATCGCCGTGCCCAAGCCTGGTGAGTACGTTGCCGATGCGACCGAAGGCGTTACCCGGGTCGAAGACCTCCCCAAGCCCCGGATCGTCCGCCGAAGCCGAAACTACAGGCGGCGGCGATGTCCGCGTTGCGGGCGGAGTGCCTATCGGCTCCGGCGCGTGGAGCGGACGCTGCACGATCTCGGGGACCCCGTCTCGGGACGACCCTGCGATCTCCACGTCACGTACTCCCAGCATCGCTGTCCGCGGTGCGACGCGCACTTCAACGCCAACATGGACGATCTCGCCATGCCCAAGTGCCACTACACGTGCCGCGTGGTGGCCTTGGCGGTCCGCCTGGTCGTCGAGGACGGCCTGCCGTACCGGGCGGCGTCGTGGCATCTGTGGCGCGACCACCGGGTGTTCGTCCCCTTCGCCACGGTGCAGAACTGGGTGGAGGCTGGGGGGGAAAAAGGCGCAGGCCTACGTCGCCGGAGGCTATCTCGATGAGGCCCTGGCGGGCTTCTCGGGGTACATCGCCGCCGACGAGTTGTACGACGGCCCGTTCTGTGTGCTCTCGATCGTGGACAACCGAGCGTTCCAGCGTCTCGTCTATGAGGTCCTGGACCACGATCCCACCCAGGAGGACATCCTGTCCTTCTTCCAGAGGTTCCAGGGAGCCTTGGAGGCCCGCGGGCTCGCCGTCAGGGGCATCACAACCGACGGCTCTTCCCTCTACCCCGCCCCGATCCTGGAGGTCTTCGGTCCCGTCGCCCATCAGGTCTGCGAGTTCCATGTCATCGCGGAACTCACGAAAGCCGTGCTGCACGCCGTGGCGAAGGTGCGCAAGACCCTCTCTGCCCGTATGCCCCCGCTCCGCCGAGGCCGCCCGTCCACGAAGGCCCACAAGCGCACGGTCCGCCGCAGGAAGCGCCTCCGGGAGAGAATCGCCGACCTGTTTGACCATCGCCACCTCTTCGTCAAGCATCGTCTCACGCAAGCCGACAAGCGCACCGTGGCCCGGGTCAGCAGGGGCCAGGGCCCCCTTCGCGCCTTGCGCGACATCATGGACGAGGTCTACCGTCTCTTCGACCGCCGCTGCCGCACCGAGACCGCGCTGGGCAAGTTGGCCGCACTGCGTGTACGCGTTCGCCGCTTCAAGGCGATCGGCAAGACCCTCCAGAAGCTCTTCTCCCCGACCCTCGAGAAGGCGCTGACGTTCCTGGACGATTCGCTCCTGCCGCCGACCTCCAACGCCGTGGAGCGGGGCAACCGACGCCATCGCAAGATGCAGAAGACCGTCTACCGCGTCCGCACCCAGGAGAACATCCGGGGCCGCATCGCCCTGGACATGCAACGCGACGTCCAGGCCGAGGGCCGAGCCCAAACCATGGGCCTCCTTCACCAGGTGAGAGCCGCGTGCATGTGGAACTGACTCTGTAATGATGCTACAGTCTCAGATCTTCCCTGCTTTGGCATTCCTTAGTTTCTGTTGCGGAAAGTCCCTTTTCGGCCTCCGGCGGCCGAATTTGCCCTTGCAGAAAAATGACGCATCCTCATCCTCCACAGTGTCATCTACCATTGGAGGAAAAGAATGCGTCAGAAGAGAGAAGCCGTGTTGAGCTTCGCAGTCATCGACAGCGCTCAGCCGAAGATTGTAATCCAGCGTGTGGCGAAATACAAGCGCCTCGACGACCGGCTCACTCAACACCCCGAGGTGCTGACGCCGGTTCACCGAGACCTTGGCACGCTCTCGCAGGGCGGACGCAGGGGACGCAAGGCCGACTACACCTCGGAGACGATCCTCCGCGCCCTCATCGTGATGATGGTCGAGAACCTGCCCCTTCGCAAGACGATCGCACTCATCGGCACCACGCCTTTCCTCCAGGACTTCATCCGCCTGGGCGGCCGGCCGGTGATGGACTTCACGTTCCTGGACCGGTGCTTCAACGCGATCGCGCCCGAGACCTGGCAGCAGGTCAACGACGTGCTGGCCCGCCAGGCCGCCGCCGACGGGCTCATCGACCCCTCGGCGATCCGCATCGACACGACGGTGATCGAAGCCAATATCCACTATCCCACCGACTCCTCGCTGCTGTGGGACAGTTGGCGCGTGATCGCCCGCGAACTGCGGCGCGCCCGCAAACGCTGCCGTTATCCGCTCGGCCATCGCTTCCACGACAAGAAGGTCAAGGCGCTTCATCTCTTCGTCACCCGCTACGCCAAGAGCCCGTCGAAGAGCCGCCAGCGCGCGGTCCGCTCGACGTTCCGCACCCTCGTCGGGCGCGTCCGCTGGGTGGCCGGCATCGCCGAGGGCTTCTGTGCCGACGTGGCCGGGACGCCCAACGTCGAGCTGGCGGGCATCGCGGGGGTGCTTCGCGACGTCCTGCCCTCGGTCCACATCGTGGTCGAGACCGCGGAACGGGCGGGGCTGCGGGGCGAGAAGGTGCCCGCGAGCGAGCGCGTCTTCAGCATCTTCGAGCCCCACGTCGAGCTCATCAAGCGAGGCAAGCGCTCGAAGCCCGTCGAGTTCGGCCACAAGATCGTCCTCTCGCAGGTCCGCCAGAAGTTCATCACCAACTTCCAGACCCTGGAGGTCCAGGAGCCGGACTGCTACCTGGCCGAGCCGGCCGCCGATGGGCATAACGAGATCTTCGGCACGTATCCCGACGCACTGGCCGGGGACAAGGGGATGGGCCCGCGAGCGGAGAAGCGCGCGGCCTTGGAGCGGAAGGTGAAGGTGGTGGCGATCCCCCGGCGGCTGAAGGATTGGGGCGACGAAGCGATGGTCGAGTGGCAGGGATTTCGGGCCGGCATCGAGGGCACGATCTCGGTGCTAAAACGGGCGTTCCGGCTGGGCCGGTGCCTTTTTCGGGGGTTTAAGCATTTTGCCTCGGCCGTGGGCTTGAGCGTGGTCTGCCACAACCTGGTGGTCCTGGCCGCACACGGCACAGGCTGACCGGCAGAGCCTGATCGAAACAGGCGCCGACCGACGGGAGCCAGACAGACTCCGGCCGCGGTCGGCGGACCACTGCGGCAGGAAGGCATCAGACGTGGTGATATGGTGCCCAAGACGACCCTCACGCCAGCGTCAGGCCACAAGGCGGGGCCGGGGACCGAGGCGTCTTCTCAGAAAGTCGCCTTCCGCAACAAAAAC
>JACNHM010000313.1 GCA_014383605.1 Chloroflexota bacterium | reverse complement strand
GGGGCAAGTTCTATCCCTATTTCGACGACCTCGAAGGGGCCGACCTCAACGGCGACGGGGATGAAGAGCTCATCATGTACCGCGACACGGATGACGCGGATATCACTCTGATCTCCCGCAACCCTCTTGGCGCGACCATGCGCACCTTCGAGCCCGCGGGCACGAACAGCCCCCACGGCGGCTGGCTCGACCTGGAGGCCGGTGACATAGACGGCGATGGCCGGGACGAAGTGATCCTGGTGCGCAGCAGCAAGTATCGCGTCTACGACAGGCCGGAGGCCAGCGACAACTTCAACGACGTGAGCGGCTCCTTCAAGGGCTCCTTCGCCGTGGGCAACGTGGACGGCGACGGGGTCGCTGCCGGGCCTGCCCTGGGCGTGAGCCCCACCACACTCTCCTTCTCCTTCAGTGGCAGCAACCCTCCCGCCCAGTCGGTGTTTGTGAGCAACGTAGGCATCGGCAATGAGTTTTCCTGGACGGCCACGGTCATCCAGGGAGCCTCCTGGCTGAGTATCAGCCCCACCAGTGGCACCACGCCACGAACCCTGAGCGTATCGGTGGATGGCACTCTGTTGTCCACGGGCACCCATCAGGGCCGGATTCAGGTTGATGCCGCATCGGGGATAGCCGGCAGTCCCCGGTATGTGGACGTGACGCTGAACGTGGTCGTCACCTTGCCACGGCTCGGCGTGGTCCCTGATACGCTCACCTTCACCATGGATCAGGGAAAGACCAATCCCCCCGATCAGTACGTGATGGTCGAGAACCTGGGTGGGGGAAGTGCACTGTCCTGGACAGCGACTTTGGATCCAGCCGCGCCTTGGCTGGTGCACGTCGTGCCCTCTTCAAGCACCACGCCGGAAAAGACCTGGATACGGGTAAACGGATCCGGTTTGCAAGCCGGCGCGTACGTGGGGAACGTCGTGTTCAACGCCGGCAGCGTGCTGGGCAGCCCCTTCACTCTGCCGGTGACCCTCATCGTGCGACCACCGACCATGCAAGTCAGCCCCCAGACCTTGCAGTTTGTCGCCGGCTGTTCCCCCTCGACGATGTCCAAGACTGTGACCATCTCCCAGCAAGGAGGGGGCAGCGATATCCAGTGGATGGCCTTCGCCGTCTTGCCGCCGGAGGGCGGGGCAGCGGCAATCGTGGCTCAGGCTGCCAGTGCCGCGCCAGAGGTGACCGCGCAGGGCCTGACCCTCGGCGGCGAACTCCTGGCTCCGGTGGACTGGATCACGATCACTCCGGACAGCGGCACCACCACAGGATTCATGACCGTGAGAGCAAACCCCAGCGGGCTCGGCGATGGCTGGCACTACGCCACGATCGTCATTGTCGGCTGGCCTGCCGACGTGGGCAACCGCGTTCAGGCCGTGGACGTCGGCCTCCTGGTGGCCGATCATTGCGTATTCGTGCCACTGATCAGGAAGTAGGAGCTTCTTCGGGCTCTCCGCAGAAGCCTTGCTGAATCACAACGAGCCACCTGGTTTCAGCCCGGTGGCTCGTTCGATTCTCGCTCTCTTGCGCTGCTTCCGCGGAGCCGGCCGTCTCTGTTGGTCCAGCGGCTCTGCACAGTTCAGCCGTTGGCAGGAACACGCCATCTGAGCTGGCGGCAAAGGGCCGCCAGACGGGGCAGCACGTGGATCACGTTGCTGCGGAAAACAAACGCCGCGCAGTCATCCAGGGGCGTGGGCTGCTCGTTGACGATGATCAGATCTGCGCCACGGCGATGCGCCAGACTGGGCAGATCGGCAGCCGGCGCCACCTCCAGCGAACTGCCGGCCACCAGCATGAGGTCGCAGCACAGCGCCGCCTGCTGCGCCTGCCGCAGGATGTCGTGAGGCGGCGCCTCTCCGAAGAGAATCACATCGGGCTTGAGCACCGCCCCGCAATGGGGGCAGCGTGGCAGAGAGCCGTCGGCGAGGAAGCGGGGCCAGTGGACGTCTGCTGGCTGCTGGGCGTGACAGGCGAGACAGGATAGCGAGCGCAGGTGGCCGTGAACCTCCAGCACCCGGCGAGAGCCCGCCCGGTGATGCAGAAGGTCTACGTTCTGGGTGATCACCGCCTGCAGATGGCCGGCGGCCTCCAGTTCCGCCAAAGCCAGATGAGCCACGTTCGGTTGGGCGGCGAGGAACTTCTGGGCCAGGGGCCGGATCCAGCGGTAGAAAGCCACAGGGTCTTCGCGGAAAGCCCAGATGGACGCCGCGCTCAGGGGATCAACGAAGCTCCAGAGACCCGTGTCCGCGCTGCGGAAGTCGGGGATGCCCGAAGGCGTGCTGATCCCCGCGCCGGTCAGGGCCACCGCATGCTCGGCGGCAAACAATCTGTACGCAGCCTGGCGAAGCTGATCTTTCAGCAACTCTCAAACCCCTCTGCTGATGGAAGCGACTGTCAAGAGCGTCGCAACTCTATCACAGAACGGCTGGGGCAGCAAATCGCCTGAACGGAACGCTCGTTTGACATGCGGCTGGTTTGAGTGTAAGATGGTCGCGGATCATGCCGTCTTCATCCACACCTCTTGCCTGGAGCAATCCATGATTACCAAACTTGTACGCCGCTGCACCACCTGGATCCTTGAACCCATCGCCCGCTTCTGCATCCGTCTGGGTTTGTCGCCGAACGACGTCACCATCCTCGGTCTGTTCCTGATCTCCGGTGTGGCCGCGCTGCTGGCCCTGGGGCACTTGCGCCTGGCCGGTGTCTTGATGCTCATCGGAGCGGGAGCCGACGGCGTGGATGGCACGATGGCGCGGATGCTGGGCCGCAGCAGCCGTTTCGGCGCGTTTTTCGACTCCACACTCGACCGTTACTCCGAAGCCATCACCCTCTTCGGACTCTTCGTGTACTTCCTGCGCATGGGCGACAATGAAGCCCTGATACTCCTCTACGTGGCCATGGTGGGCTCAGTGATGGTGAGCTACACGCGGGCGCGAGCGGAAGGTGTCGGCCTGGAGTGCAAAAGGGGATTCCTCACTCGCGTGGAGCGCGTCATCCTGCTGATGATCGCCCTGATCGTGGGGCAGGTGCGGATTGGCCTCTGGCTCCTGGCCATCCTCAGCCAGCTCACGGCTTTGCAGCGCATTTATGTCGTCTGGAAAGCATCCAAATCGCCAGAAACAGCGTAATTTTTCCCCGACTTAGACGTCATAGGATAAGAAGGCCATGATCGAGGCTGACGAGGCGCAGTGCCTGGAGCGAGCGAAGGAACTCGATCCAGCAGCGCTGGCAGCGATCTACGATCGCTATTCACCCAAGATATACAGCTATATCTACCGTCGCCTTGGCCATGCCGTGCTGGCAGAGGACCTGACAGCACAGGTCTTCCTGCGCATGCTGGAAGCGATCCGAGACGACAAGGCCTGGAAGACTTCTTTCTCCGGCTGGCTCTATCGCATCGCCCACAACCTGGTGGTGGATCATTTTCGCCGGCGCTCGCGCCGCACCCGGATCTCTCTGGAGGATGCACCACCCCTGCTGTCCGACGATGGAGACCCAGCGGAGATCACCGACCAGAAGCTGGCCCACGAACGGGTCTTGCTGGCCATGCAGGAACTCACCGACGACCAGGCGCAGGTCGTCACCCTGCGCTTCCTGGAAGGGCTGAGCATCTCTGAGGTGTCCAGCGCCATGGCCAGATCGGAGGGCGCCGTCAAGGCCCTGCAATATCGAGTTGTTGTTGCTCTGCGGCGTTTGTTGTCGGTCCCATCAGAAGAGAAACGATGAACAGGCGTAGACTACTCATCACCATCTTCAATAGTTGCCTTGACCGTCTGCTGGGCGGGGAAACGATCTCGCAGTGCCTGGAAGGTCACGAACCACAAAGGGCCGAGATCCAGCCGCTGCTCGCCGCGGTGGTTGTGGCGCGCCAGGCCGATGCCGTGCCGCCGCGTTCGCCACAGACGGTTGCCGAAGCCAAGGGTGACTTCCTGGCCGCAGCAGCCGCTCGCCGGTTGGAGGTCCGGCAGGCGACAGCCCGGCAACGACAGGCGCCGCGCATCTCGTGGTCCCTGCCGCGCCGGGCCTCGGCCTGGAGGACGGTGGCACTCTGCGCCGTGCTGACGTTGGCCCTGATGAGCTGCGCCGCCGTGTCTGTTTACGTCCAGCGCTCGCTGCCCGGCGACCTCCTCTATCCGGTCAAACGCGTGGTGGAGAGCGCTCAGCTTTCGGCGACGCGGGATCCAGCGGCCAAGCAAACGCTGCAGGAGCACTTCGAGCAGCAGAACCTGGAAGACGTGCTGAAGGTGATCGAGCTCCGCCGCGTGGTGGAGTGGCTGGACTTCAGCGGCGTGATC
>JACNHM010000624.1 GCA_014383605.1 Chloroflexota bacterium | reverse complement strand
GGCCCCATGGCCGGCGTCATCTGCCCCTCCATGTCCGTCTACATCCTGGAGAACAAGACGCACGGCAACCGGTCCTACTCCAACCTGAACGAGGGCTACGGCAAGGTGCTGCGCTACGGCGCTTACAGCGCCGAGGTGCTGGACAAGCTGCGCTGGATGGAGGAGGTCATGGCCCCCGTGCTGGCCCAGGCCATCGAGGCCAGCGGCGGCCTGGACATCCGCGCTCTGCTGGCCGAAGCGCTGCACATGGGCGACGAGGGGCACAACCGCAACAAGGCCGGTTCCATCCTCTACACGACCAAGCTGGCGCCCTTCATCGTCAAGGCCGCCAGGCCCGACGTCGCCTCCGACGTCTTGCGCTTCCTGGGCGACAACGCCCTCAGCGTGCTCAACCCGGTGATGGCCGCCTGCAAGGCCATGGCCGACGCCGCCCACGGCGTGGAGGGCAGCACCATCGTCACCGTGATGGCCCGCAACGGCACCGATTTCGGCATCCGCGTCAGCGGGCTGGGCGACCGCTGGTTCACCGCGCCGGTGGCCACGCCGCAGGGCCTCTACTTCCCCGGCTTCAGCGGCGACGATGCCAGCGGCGACATCGGCGACAGCACCATCACCGAGACGGCGGGCATTGGCGGCTTTGCCATGGCCAGCGCGCCAGCCATCGTCACCTTCGTCAGCGGCACGCCCAGGGACGCCCTGAACGCCACGCTGGAGATGTACGAGATCACCACTGCCGAGCACAGATACTTCACCATGCCCCCGCTGGACTTCCGCGGCACGCCCACGGGCATTGACATCCGCAAAGTGGTAGAAAAATCCATCACACCGCGGGTCAACACGGGCATCGCCCACCGCGACGCCGGCGTCGGCCAGATCGGCGCCGGCCTGGTGCGACCACCGATGGCCATGTTTGAGGAGGCGTTGGTGGCCTTCGCTGAACGATACGGGCTTTTGTAAAACGTAAAACGTGAAACGTAACCCATCACGCATCCATCACGTTACGTTTCACGTTTCACGCATCACGCAAGGGAGGAATACAATGAACCGCAACCAATTCATCAAAATCATGGACACCGCCAAACTGTACGATTTGACCCAGGGCTGCAGCCTCTTCACGCCGCCGTGGCCGGGGGAGAAGGCGCTGGAGGTCCACTTCTTCAAGCGGGTGACCGGCGCTTACGGCGGCGGGCTGGGGGCCAACGGCCAGCTCATCCGCTGGAGCAACACCGTGGGCACGCACCTGGTCGGCGAACGGGCCTTCCATTCGGGGGCCAGAGCCATCGCCGACGTCCCGCTGAGTGACCTCTGCGGGCAAGGCGTGGTGGCGGACATCTCCGACCTGGTGTCCGATTACGGCCTCTACACCCCGGAGATGATCACCAGCCGGGCCACGGTCAAGGCGGGCGACATCCTCCTCATCAACACCGGCTACCACCGCTACTCCTGGGACCTGCCCGACGTCTTCAATCCACGTGCCCAGGGCGGGGTGGAGTCCAAGGAATTCGGCTTCCTGGTGCGGCACCCCGGCCCCTCGCCCGACTTCTTCCGATGGGCCTTGGACATGAAACTCAAGCTCATCGGCGTGGACTGCGGCTCTGCCGAACACCCCATGAACACGCCCATCCGCTACATGCACGGGAACGAGTTCAAGAAAGCGGAAGCCAAACTGGTGGCCGAGCACGGCCAGACGTGGGACGAGATGTTCCCGCCCGACGAATACTACACCATGACCCACATCACCATGCCCAAGGCCCACCTGCTGCTGGCCGAATCCATCGTGGGCGATATCGCCAGGCTGAGCAACCAGCGGGCCTGGATCATGATCCAGCCCATCCCCTTCATGGAAGTGGGCACCGCCTGGGCGCGGGCCTGCGCTTTGCAGGCGCCTGAGGGCATGGCCGAGGAGGAATTCTTCCAGGTCATGGACGGGGCGGAGATGCTGGACATGACCTTGCCTTTCAGCGTGCAGACGCCGCAGTGGGCCAACTACGAGCCTCTGTCCGTCAAGTACACCAAGCGGGTCGGCGGCCAGTACTTCGGCATGGGCCGCAACGGAGAGCTGTGCACGGCCAGCTTCCACCTGGCCACCCACATGGACGGCGAGAAGCACTTCTGGCCGGCCGGCCGCACCATCGGCCAGGTGCCCCTGGAGGAGTGGGTCGGCCCCGGCGTCATCGCCGACATCTCCCACCTGGTCAGCGACGCCAGCGTGTACACGCCGGCGATGATCGAGTCGGTCGTGGACGTGCGCCAGGGCGACATCCTCCTCATCAAGACCGGCTGGAACAGGTACGGCTGGAACAGCCCCGATTCCGACGAGTTCCGCTACATGATCAAGCATCCGGGGCCTTCGCCGGACTTCGCCCGCTGGTGCGTGGACAAGCAGATCAAGTGGATCGGCGTGGACGCCGTGAGCGCCGACCATCCCATGAACACCATCCAGCGCCTCTGGCATCCCAAGACCTTTGAGGAAGCGAACCGCAAGCTGATCGAATCCTTCGGCAAGGACTGGGACGAGATGTACCCCCTGGACGAGTATTACCAGGACATGCACCTCAACCTCTTCCCTCGCAAGATCGTGCACGCCGAAAACCTGGGCAAGGACATCGCCACCGCCCCCAGCGGCCGCTACTACATCGGCTGCTACCTGCAAAAGGGCATGGAATGCGCCTCCATGTGGGGTCGCTTCGTCGCTTTCAAGGAAGGGAAATAGGGATTGGATATTGGGTATTGGAGATGCAATACCAATACCCAATATCTGGTATCCAAGCTGAAGAGAGGGCAGCCCTACGTGATTCTTGTCACCGGCGCGGGGGGAAAAACCGGGCAGGCGGTCATCCAGGCACTGGCTGCAGCAGGGGCGGCGGTGCGGGCGCTCGTGTACCGTCCGGAACAGGCCCGGTTGGCCCAAGGCCTCGGCGCGCAACAGGTCGTCGTCGGCGACATGCGCGACCGGGCGACCGTGGAGCAGGCCGCGCGAGGCGTGCGGGCGGTGTATCACATCTGCCCGAACGTCAGCCCCTACGAGGTGGACATGGGCCAGGCGGCCATCACGGCCGCCCAATCGGCGCCGGTGCAGCACTTCGTCTATCACTCCGTGCTGCACCCGCAGACCGAGGCCATGCCGCACCATTGGCTGAAGCTGCGCGTCGAGGAGCGGTTGTTCGAGTCAGGGCTGCCCTTCACCATCCTGCAGCCTGCGGCCTACATGCAAAATGTGGCGGCCCACTGGGATCAGATCGTGCAACGAGGCACATACGCGGTGCCGTACGCGACGGAGACGCGGTTGAGCCTGGTTGATCTGCAAGATGTGGCGGCGGTGGCGGCCATCGTCCTCAGCGAACCCGCGCACGTGGGAGCGACCTACGAATTGGCGGGCACGGCGCCGCTGTCCCCAAACGAGGTCGCGGCCATCTTGAGCCAACAACTGGGCTTCCCGGTTGGCGCCCAAGTCGTGCCTCTGGACAGGTGGGAGCAGCAGGCCCGAGCCAACGGCCTGGGCGACTATCAGATCGCCACACTGCTCGAGATGTTCCGCTATTACGAGCGGCACGGGCTCTGGGGCAACCCGCACGTTCTGCAGTGGCTGCTGGGCCGGCCGCCCACCACGCTGGCTGCCGCCATCGAACGATGGGCAAAGGGGAGAGGTCCACATGCTGTCGGAGTTGGATAACTACGTGCAGCGCATCGAAGACTTGCGGGGCCAGGCTGGCGACCTGATCGCCGATCTGCCTGCGCAGGCCCTGAACTGGCGTCCCAGCGGGGATGAGGCGACCAACTCGCTGGCCGTTCTGGCCGCGCACATCGCCGGCGCAGAGCATTTCTGGATCGCCGAGGTGGTGGGTGGCTCCCCTCCCACGCGGGACCGGGACGCCGAATTCGCTACCCAGGCCGCCGATGCCTCGCAGCTTGTCCGTATCCTGGAGAACACCGGCGCAGAGACAGGAGGCGTGTTCGCCACCCTGACCACAGCCGACCTGGACGGTACAAGACAGGCGAGAGGCCGGACGATGGCCGTCCGCTGGTGCATCCTGCACGTCATTGACCACACCGCCCTCCACCTGGGCCACATGCAACTCACCTGCCAGCTATGGGCTGAGGGGAGCAGCAAACCATCCCCCCTCTGGTTCGAGCGACTGCCCTGACCGCAGATGTGAGAGATCGAAAGCTGGATGCTGGATACGGGAGAGCGCACAGCATCCAACGTCCGCCACCCAAACTGAGGAGGTATAGACCTTATGAAACCAGCCCCTTTCCAATACTATGCACCGGCCACCCTGGAGGAGGCTTTGG
>JACNHM010000432.1 GCA_014383605.1 Chloroflexota bacterium | reverse complement strand
CTGGTATGTGTTCTGCAACAAACGACTTGTCTTGGGACCAGAGCAATCAAAAACCACTGGATGGGGAATCAAGACGCCCATTCGAATCCCGGAGTATCATTCCCAGTTCTACAGATTCCGAGGGTATGTGTTTCTAGATGCAGAAGACCCGAGAGATTTGCCCTGGAATACAGCAAAGACCAATATGGATATGGACTCGCCAGTCTGGAGAGCAGTCTTCCAACGTATGATCGACCTGATGCGCTCAGTGATAGACTTTCTCAATAAGGTGCACAATGAGGAGGGACTTCTCAGAGAGGAAAGGATCGACGACACTCCTCTGCAGGATGCTATAGACCATGCGGAGTTCGTGCCTCTGAGCCAAATCGTGCACGCTGAGAAGACGAAACCCCGTGAAGTGACCAAGTTTGTTGCACCAGAGCCCGCCAAACCACAGGGAAAACCTACGCCTAACAGAGTCTGGATTCGCTATGCGATCACAGACGCCGAATACGAACCTGTCAAGCAGTACTTCGAGGAGCTAGATAGACCCGGTGATATTGGACGCAGAATATTCGACTACTTCTTTGAGAGAGAGATTGAGGACTGATGGCCAAACCGAGCTTTAAAAGCTTCGATTATCGTCTCCGTCCAGCTGTCAACATGCGCCCGTGATGGGCCACCCATGGTCGGGTGATGTGGGCCACTTATGGTCGGGCCATGTGTGCCATTGTAGTTGAGCCGATCGTGTTTGGTACACCGAGCTGATCGTGTTTCATGAGACGACTCAACCGTGTTGTGAAGGACGATCCGAACGTGTTTGCAGAAGTGGCCCACCCGAGTTTGCTCGATGACAGTCACTGAGCGAATGTGGCGTGCCGATTACGACTCGCTCTGAGCGTGCAAGGCTGACGCTGCGCTCGGTTCCTCCTTTCTACGCTGGCGTTGGCGATAGCTGCTGCCGAGAATGACCAGCGTGTGGGTGTGATGCGTGAGACGGTCCAGAGCCGCGCTGGCCAACAGGTCGTTGTTGAACACCTCAGCCCATTCTTCAAAGGCGCGATTGCTGGTGAGGATGATCGAGGCGCGCTCGTACCGTTCGCTGATGATCTCATAGATGTCCTGGGCGGCCTGAGGAGTCAGTGGGTAGAGCCCAAAGTCGTCGAGGATCAGCAGGTCGACCTTGAGGGTCTTGTTCAACCAACGCGCATGTCCGCCGCTGGCTTGGGCGGCGTGCAGGTTCTTTAACAAGTGATGCACTGGCGAGCAGAACACACGGAACTCGCGCTTCAGGGCTTCGATCCCCAAGGCGTTGGCCAGATGGCTCTTTCCTACGCCCGTCGGCCCGCAGAGCAGGATGTTCTCATGGCGGGCAATGAACGTGCAGGTGGCCAGGTCTTGAATCAGCATCCGATTCACGCCCGGCGCAGCCGCAAAGTCAAAGTGGGCCAGGGTTTTCTGACTGTCACAGCCCGACTGGGCCAGATGGCGTGCCAGACGACCCTGGTTGCGGCGTTCCAGCTCGTCATCAAGCAGCAAGGCCAGGAACTCGGTGGGGCTGAGTTGACGCTCGATCGCCTGAGCAGCCCGCAGGTCGAGCGTGTCCAGCATCCCGGACAGACGGAGTTGGCGCAGCTTGGGGAGGAGCGGATGGATCATCATTCGCCCACCTCCTCGCCATCGGCAAAGAACTCGACGCCCGGGCGCGCAAAGACGTGATTCTGGACGAACAAGGCCGGGGTCGCCTCCGGAAGAGGTTCACGGTCCAGAGCCGCGTTCAGGATCGTCTTGATCCGCCGGTAGCTGGAATCGCCAAAGTAGAGTGCTCGTGCGCATGCCGCTTCCAGGCGCTCGGCGCCGACTGTCTCTTCCAGGCGCAAGATAGCCTGCACGGAGCGCAGCCGATACAGCGGCCGGTCGCCCAGCAAGGCCTCGACCACCTCGCTGGTCGCCGCTCCCAGCCGCGCCGCCACCTGGCGACAGTAGGCCGGGGTACGTTCCAGGTAAGCCGCTTTGTGCTTCGGATAGTGTTCCAGGCGTGTGTGCCACTCTCCGGGCCGCAGACTTCGTTCGTGGGTGGCGACCAGCTTGATGCCCTGGTAGATCTCGACGATCCGCTCGCTGATGTAGGCGTCAAGGGTGTGTCCGACATGGATGTAAGGCACCGAGTAGTAGCTCTTGTCGATGCTCACGTGGCAGTCGGGGTGCACGGTGACCGGTTTGACTTCGCGCAGTGTGAAAGGCTGCTCCGGCAGGGGCAGAAGAGCTGCTCGTTCGTATTCGTTGAACAGGTAGAGGGGAGATTGATGGGTCGTGCCGTGTTCGCGGGTCCCCGCTCGCTCCTTGACCCAGGTGCGCAAGTGCTGGTTGGCGGTATGGATGTCGAGAAACTCGCGCCCGGCCATAAAGTTGCGCTGCACATAGTGCACCCCATTCTCGACTTTACCTTTGTGCCGGGGCGTGCGCGGTCGGGTCGGGCTGATCACAAAGCCATAGTGCTGGGCCATGCGCCGGTAGGCTTCCCCCAGTACCGGATCGTGCACCAGCACCTTCACCACCGCGGCCTTGAGGTTGTCGAGCACGATCCGTCGAGGGACCCCTGCCCATGACTCGAAAGCACGCTGGTGCAGCCCGAGCCAGGTGGCTACTTTCTGGTCAAAGACGAACTCGGAATACTGGTGGCGGCAATAACAGAGGGTGGCGACAAAGACGTAGGCGCGACGCAGCTGACCGCTCAGCGGGTCGTACAGCTGGCCCACCGAGCCAAAGTCTACCTGGACTTCTTCCCCAGGAGCGGTATGCACCCGCACAAACACTTCTGGAGCGGTGGGGCGCAGTTTGCTCACGAACCGCCGCACCGCCGAGTAACTGCCTGGATAGTGGTAATCGTCCTGCAAATGTTGCCAGATCGCCGTCATCTCGACACCTTGATCGACCCACGATTGCACGATCTCGCGGTATGGCTCCACGCTCGATTCGGCGCACGGTGGTCGAGGTGGTTCCCCTAACGCCGCCGCCAGCGTGGCGTCGTCTGGTAGAGGGTGGCTGACCGCCAGGTATCCTTGGGCCTCTGCCCATTTCTGGTACTTGCTGACCGTCGTGCGCGATAGGCACAAGTCCTTGGCGATGCGCCGCTGGCTTTCCCCAGCGCGCAAACGGTAGATCAACTCTCGTACGTGGCTCATGTGTATTCGCTCCATGTTTGCTTTTCCTCCAGATCGATGATTTGTGTTCCCTCTCTGGAGGAATGATGCCACAGACGCTTTCTTTGCACAATCAGTGGCTTACATCGAGCGACTACGGGTGGTACACATCGGGCGGCTATGCATGGCCCACACCGGGTGACTATGGGTGGTACACACCGGGCGGCTATGCATGGCCCACACCGGGCGACTATGGGTGGTACACATCGGGCGGCTATGCATGGCCCACACCAGGCGACTGCAGGTGGCCCATTATAGCCCGGTCAATGACAAGGGCAGAGACCGCCCTCCAGGGCGGGCAGCGCGGCGGTTGGCGTCAGGCCGCGGACGCCGAGGAATGCGGTACGGATGGCTGCATCGAGGAGAGCGCGCCTGGTGGCGGCTACGGCCGTGGCCAGGGTCAAGGCCAGGAGAGCCAGGCGTCCACGGCGCAGGGCGGTGGCGGTGGGCGCGGTCAGGGTCAAGGCCAGGAGAGCCAGGCGTCCACGGCGCAGGGCGGTGGCGGTGGGCGCGGTCAGGGACAGAGCAGGGCAGGCCAAGTGTCCGCAGAGCAAGGCGGAGGCAGTGCGCGCGGACAGGGCCAGGCCCTTCAGTCACAGCCGGAGCCGCAGGCGGACCACTCGGACTGGCAGACGATCCAAGGGACGGTCCTGGAGACGTCAGAGCTGGTGATCGAGACGGCGGAGGGCCAGACCCTGCAGGTTGGCCTGGGGCCGAGCCACTACCGCGAGGGCCAGGGGTTCGTGCTGGAAGTAGGCGAGACGGTCCGTGTGTCCGGCTACTATGAGAATGAGGAGTTCAAAGCCGGACAGGTCGTCAAGCTGGCCACAGGCGAAAGCATTACCCTGCGCGATGCCGACGGCCGGCCGATGTGGGCGGGTCGCAGTCGTCGAAGCGGATAGCGGATGGGATCGCGCGAGCCGCAGCGCCCCCACGGGGTACTGCGGCTCGCTTTCTGTTGGGTCAGCGCGTTGTTTACGCCGGCGCCCGAGCGGCTTCTTCCTCTCCGACCCGGTCTGGATCTAGGTGATGGTGATCCTGGACAGGTCCCTCTGGCAGCAGCTCAGGCAAGCGCTCCCTCGCCGCCTCTGCCCCGGCGACCATCTCACTGTGAACGTCCCCCAGATCCAGGCTTTCT
>JACNHM010000149.1 GCA_014383605.1 Chloroflexota bacterium | reverse complement strand
TGCCGGACTGCCAAGTCCGGCAGAAAGGCGGTGGACTTGGCAGTCCACCGCGAGCTTCTTGGATCTACTGAGACCAGGAGTTGATCCCGTGACCCCACCCACCGACCAACCGCTCACCCGCGGCCGCTACTTTGAGGAATTTGCCGTGGGCTTCAAGACAATCACCCCGGCGCGCACGATCACGGAGACGGACGTGGTCAGCTTTGCCGCGCTCAGCGCTGACTGGAACCAGATACACACCGACGCCGAGTTCGCCAGGACGACGATCTTCGGCCAGCGCGTCGTTCACGGCCTGCTGGTCCTCTCCATCGCCAGCGGGCTGATCACTCGTTTGGGCGTGATCGAAGGTACCGTGGAGGCCTTCCGCGAGCTGAGCTGGAAGTTCCGCGGCCCGGTCTTCATCGGCGACACCATCCACGCGACGGCCACGGTGACCGAGACCCGCCCGCTGCCCCGTCTGGGCAGCGGCATGGTCATCCTGGAAGTCAGCGTGATCAACCAGCGAGGCGAGGTGGTGCAGAAGGGCACCTGGCAGGCGCTGGTGAGGTGTCGACCGAGTTGAGACAAGGAGACGGGGAGACCCTATCCTGCCTCTTGCCTCTTGCCTCTTGCACCATGACATCCTGGCCAGCCTCGGTACACCAGATCACTCTCCCCACGCCGTTTCCGGTGGGGCCGGTGCACGTCTACCTGCTGGAGGGGGAGCCGCTGACCCTGCTGGACACCGGCCCGCGCACGCCGGAAGCGTTGCAGGAGCTGGAGGCGAGGCTGGCGGCGCTGGGCCACGGCGTGAGCGATCTGCAGCGCATCGTCATCTCCCACGCCCATGCCGATCATTACGGCCTGGCGGCGACGCTGGCGGAGCGCAGCGGAGCGAGGATACTGGCCCATCCGCACTGTGCGGCCCGCCTGAGCGGGGACGAGGAAAGCGGGGGAAGCCTGCGCTGGTACGCCGGCTTGCTGAAAGCGGCAGGCGTGCCGCTGGCGGTGCAGTTGCGCGTGGCGGGCGGCTTCCGCCATGTCAATCGCCACAGCCGCGCCGTGCCGGTGGATCATCTGCTGGATGAAGGGGACACCCTGCGCCTGGGCGAGATGACGTGGGAGGTGCTGCACACGCCGGGCCACGCCGCGGGCGTCGTCTGCCTCTACCAGCGGGAGGCGCGGCTGCTGCTGGGCAGCGATCACCTCATCAAGCACATCAGCTCCAACGCCATCATCGAGCCGCCGGAGCAGGAGGGCGCAGCGCGCCGCCGCCCGTTGGTGGAGTATTGGGCCAGCCTGCGGCGGGTGGCGGAGATGGACATTGGCCTGGTCCTCTCCGGCCACGGCGAGCCCATCGAGGATCACAGGGCGCTGATCGAGAAGCGTTTTGCCTTCCACCAAGAGCGGCTGGACAACATCCGGGGAGTGCTGTCCGCCGGGCCGCAGAGGGTGTGGGCCATCGTGCGGGCGCTGTTCCCTCGCCTGGGGGGTATAGACACTTTCCTGGCCGTCTCCGAGATCCTGGGGCACCTGGACGTGATGGAGGAGGCAGGCGAGGTGAAGAGGGCTGCGCAGAACGGCGTGTGGCGCTACGAACTGGCGACCATTGGATGTTCTGGCGTGTCCTCGGGTGTGGCCTCATCTGACAGTTCATAGCTTCTGTGTTATCATGTGGGTATGATTGTAAGCATGATGGAGGTGTCTGATGATCCGCACGCAGGTGCAGTTGAGAGAAGAGCAGATGGAGACGCTGCGGCGGTGGGCTTCTGCCCGCCGTGTGTCCATCGCCGAGCTGATTCGCCAGGCTGTGGACATGCTGATACGGTCGTCGGCCAGCATTGACGACGAAGAGCGACGACGGCGCGCCATCGCTATGGTAGGGCAGTTTCGCTCGGGGCTCTCCGATGTGTCATCAGAGCATGACCGCTACCTGGTGGAGGCGTACGAGCAATGAGCGTGTTCGTGGACACGTCAGCTCTGTACGCCATTCTGGACGCGGATGACGAGAACCACGAGAGGGCAGGCAGGCTCTGGAGGGATCTAGCAGTCTGTCGGAGTAATAGTCGGCTTCCCAATTGACACCTGGTTTTCGGGTCAAAGTGGGACACTGTCCCCATATTCTGGCCAAAAAATGGGGCAAAGTGGGACGTTTCTGAGGAGAAACCGATTTCTCCGACAAGCTGCTAGTAGCGCAAGAAACTCAACTTGTCAGCAGCAACTACGTATTGCTGGAAACGCTGTCATTGGTCCAGCACAGGCTGGGGGTCCGCGCTGTGCGCTCCCTCCAAGAACAAGGCATACCATTGTTGCATGGTAACTTGTATACTAGACCCGAACCTTAACAACCTTGAATAGCATTGCCAAAATGCGCCAGGGATGGTATGCTATCTCCTGGGAGGGCAAGGTGCGAGCTTACCGAGCGTAACTGAGGAGCTGCGGCTGCCTCTTTGAGTAGATTGCTCGCCTCCCCGCCCAGGAGACCCGATTAGGAACATTGGGGAGCGCCCGTAGAGGCACTGCCCCTGATCAAGGACAAGTCTGGGTCAGCATGCCGTCCCTGGCCCTGGGCACCCCGTCGCACCGTTGCCCGCCCGAGTGTACCCGAGGCTGATAGAACAGGATGATAGAACAGGAAAGGAGGTCACGATGCCTATCCTCGGGATCGATTTGGCGGTGACAGCCCAGCACCGGGCGATCCTCGCCGATGAGAGGGGGCACTTCATCAGTCCTCTGCTCAAGTTCAGGACGTGCGAGGCCGATCTGGATCGGGTCTACGCCATAGCTCGAAAGGCGATGGCGCCCGACGAGCCCCTCGTAGTGGTGCTGGAGGCTACCGACATCGTTTGGTACCCGCCCACCGCCTACTTCCTGCGGCGCGGGGCAACGGTCCACGTGGTCAACCCCCGCATGGCCGCGGATCTGGCTCGTTTCTACAAGCGCCATGCCAAGAGTGACCGCCTGTCGGCCAAGGTCTTGGCCCGTCTGCCGGTGGTCAGTCCCGATAGTCTGTACCCCTATGTGCTGCCCGGGGCAGACCATCTGGCGCTCCAGCGCGGCTGCAAAGAACTGGAACGCCTGACCACGGCGGCCAGCGCCATCAAGAACCGCTTGCAGTCGGTGGATCACCTGGGCTGGCCAGACCTGAAGCGGCGGGTCTTTCCCGATCCCTTCAGCCCGGCGGCGCGCTGGTTCCGCAACCACGTCTACGATCCCCGTCAGGTCCTCGAAGCGGGCACGTCGGGCCTGCGTCAAGCCTGGCAGGCGGCGGACGGACTCTACGACGGCGACGAGGACTGGATCGAGCCGCTGGTCACCCTGGCCAAGGAGATGCTGACCCTCTACGGCACCCAGGGAGACTACCTGGACTACGCGGCCCTGGCCGCCGCGGTCCAGCGCGAGCAGCGCCGGCTGGCCGATCTGGAAGCCGAGGCGCATTTCGTCCGGCTCAAGGTCACCCGACCGCTCTACCGTCGCCTGCACCCGAGCCGCAACCTGGAAACCCTCTACGGTGTCGGTCAAGATGGAGCCGCTGTCTACACGGCCTTCATCCATCATCCGGGGCGATTTCCCAACAACCGGGCCTATCGCGGCTGGCACGGCCTGGTGCCCCGCAGCAGCCAGAGCGGGGAGCGGGAGAGCAAGGGGCTGAGTATCAGTCAGGCTGGCCCCGATCCGGTCAAGAAGTACGGCTTTCTTGGAGCCGAGACCGCCCGCCAGTGGGATCCGCAGATTGCGGC
Organism: Chloroflexota bacterium; assembly: GCA_014383605.1. The sequence goes on along the minus strand of JACNHM010000149.1, from coordinate 603 downwards.
CATTTACCACGATCAGATGGTGAACAAAGGCAAACACCACACTCAGGCGGTGTGCGCCTGCGCCACCCATCTGCTCGACCGAGTACGGATCATCCTGCTCGAAGACCGCCCCTACGAACTACGGGACGTAGATGGCACACCGGTGACGCACCAGCAGGCCCGAGCGATCATCGCCGAACGCTACGCAGTGCCGGACGAGGTGCGCCAACGTAACAACCACCGTGCCCGGCGGGAACGAGCCAAGCGGCGGGCAGAGCGCAAAGAAGAAAGGGAAAGCCGATCCAGGGGGGTCAGAGGCTGACACGCGAGGTCACCTCAGACTGGAGACAACTTTCCCTCGCTCCGTGAGTCCAGTATAGCCCATGCGGAGCGAGTTGTCAAGCCCGGTCGAAAACGCCTTCCGACCAGGGTTAGGTTTCGTGCGGCTTGTGCCCAGAACCTGAGGCCAGATGCTATTCGCAGGTTTTTAAGGTTCAGGTACTTGACAAGACTTAGAACATCTACTCAGGCTGCCACGGAATTGGATGTTTTAGGCTCTCAGCCCTCGCCCTCGAGGGCGGCTCTGGCGAGAGTATCTCGTTTTGAGCAGCTATTTGCCGCACA
>JACNHM010000368.1 GCA_014383605.1 Chloroflexota bacterium | reverse complement strand
AAGCCGACTGACCAGTCCTAAGCGATGTTCATACTTGCACTGTTCTTCATTGCTGCACCCGCACCAGGCGAACATTGTCGAAGTAGAGGGTGCGGGGACCCAGCGGATAGGTCCTGGTCTGCCCCTGGTAGTTCTCCTCCTCCATGAGGGTCTCAGGCTCGAATTCCAGCCAGTCCACGTTGGATACGTCAATGTCGCGAGCCATCTCGGCGATGGGAACGGCCACGTGCTTTGAGGCGTTGGGCAAGAGAAGGATGTCGCCGCCGGTCTGTGGGTACCAACCGTTAGCATTATCGGCCACGCCGACGTAGAGATTGGTGTAGTAGGCGCTCTCGTTGTAGACGTCGAACTCCAAGGCGGTGTAACTGCTCCAGTCTGTCGGGAACTGCCAGGCGCCCATGTTGGGCAACTGCGAATCGCCGAAGACGACTTTCAGCGACCACGCTCCGTCGGTGACGTGCTGGCTGGTCCGCTCCTGGGATATCACGTTTTCGAACTCCCAATCGGCTACCTCTCCCGCAGTCTCGAAGGAGAAGAGCAGGGTGGATTCCTCGGCCACGCGCTCCAGGGAGAAATCAACCGTCAGCGTCGCACCCGCTCCCCTTGTGCTGAGCGTCGCTCCGCTTACGGTCGAAGTGACGGTTACTGTCTGCTGGGCCGATACGTAGCGATCCCGGCTGGCGGTGAGGGTCTGATCGCCCGCCTCGACTGCCAGCGTGTAGGCGCCGTCGTTGTTGGTCAGTGCTGCCCCTTGGCCGTTGGAGACCAGCACGCCGGCCAGGGGCGCGCCGCTTCCGCTGTCGGTCACTGTGCCCTGGATGGTGGCCAGGTCTATCGGATGCTGCCCGGATAGGATCTCGCCCATGAGTTCGCGGAAGGCGTAGAAGTCCTCAGGGTTGGGATCGGCGTCGCGCAGGGGGTGGGGAAGCAGGTTGACGGTCAGGCTGCGGGCGAAGTCCTCGCTCGTCTGCGCGGCCAGCATGGTCAGGTACTCGTAATCCTCGGCGGCCTCCCGGGCCAGCTCCAGGCGGATGGAGGGTAGGGGGCCATCCACGTTGACGGCAGGGTCGCCCTCAATGTGATGCCCCGGCCAGAAGAGAGCTCCGGCGCCGTTGCCGTAGACGGGATCGTGGGCGCTTTCCCAGGGGTTGATGATGTTCATGCTGTTGGCGTCCCCCACCCAGGCCGCCACCGCCCAACCCTCGAGAGCGGCGGCGTCACATTTGTAGGCCAACGAGCCCAGGGCCCGATGCAAGGTGGCCTTGTAATCAATTAAGTCCCCGTAGTCGTTGAAGTACAGGCTCAGCGTCTCGCCCAAAGCCACCCGCTGACGATAGGTCTCGGGGTCTTGCTCCACCTCGTCTGAGGCGATGCTCCACCAGTCTACGTAGCCCACCAGGTCAACCCAGCCCCGGTCGGGGGGGCCAGGGGGAATGGGGTAGACGCTGGCGGTGGCGACCTTGAAAGCTGGGTCCACCGCCTTGACCAGGCTGGCCCAGTCCAGGAGCCGCTGCAACCCCTCTGGCCCGTTGTGCAGGGGCTCATCACTCACCCACTCGGTCTCGTCGGTGAAGTAGACGAAGTGCCTGTCGAACCACCCCTGGGCCGTGTAATGGTCGCGGAGGAGCTGGTAGTACTGTGTTACCTTGCCGGTGAAGACGGGGTCGTCGAAGGCGGCGGCGGTGTAGCGCTGGCCAGCGGCGTCTCGTATCAGGTACCGCTCGTCATAATCATCGTAAGCGCTGGGCAGGTTGAAGCTGGTCATGCCCCGCGTGTCCAGAAAGTACTCGTACTGGGGATCGGAGGCGGAGAAGTCGAGTTGGACGGTTCCGTTGACCTCGCTGTAGGCTGGCCTGCGGTATAGCTCGAAGGGGTGAAGGCGATGGTCGAGCAGGGCCTCGTAGTATTTGTCCGTCAGAGCGTAGAGGGCTGCTGTGTCACCCTCATCAATCTCGTACTGGGGCGGGAGGGTCCAAAAGGTATACATGGGGAAATTGGCATCCAGGGCGGTGGTCTCGGGCAGGGCAAAGTCCCAAACTGTCAGGTTCAGGTTGATCGTGTCCAGCAGGGTCGCCCCGCCATCGGCGGTAATGGCGAGGATTCCGCTGTACTCCCCCGGAGTGACGTCGGCAGGGACGTAGACGTCCACCCATAAGGGCTGGTTCTCCCCAACGATCACCTCGAAAGGCGCGCCTACAGAGTGACCTGGATCATAAGGATCAACGAAAGGGATCAGGGCATCGGGGATGTGGCCTGGGGGAATGACCGCAGCCGGTATGCCCGTTCCCCACGGGTCTGACGGCTGCGTCACCTCGAAGGTTGTTTGGCGATAGAGGGTGAGGTTGTCCTGGCTGATGGTCCCATTGGGGCCGATCAGGTCGCTGGCCGTCACACTCACCCCAGATAATGGATCATCCTCGGCGGCGATGATCAGTTGGAAGGGCTCGTGCTCGTTCCTGGCGGTCTTGATATGGACCGATTTCTCAGCTCCAGACCACACGTAGTTGGCGTCCTCCACGGGATCGGTGGGCAGCGCCTTGCGGGTGTTGCCTGTGGCCCAGACCTGGGCGCCGCCCTCCGGCGTGCAGGTCTCTCCCCAATGCACCGCCACCAGCATGATGTCCACGATATCCACGTCCCCGTCACTATCCAGGTCATGGGCCGGATCGAAATCGGGAGTGTGCCAGTCGGCGGCGACGGCCATCACGTCGGCGATGTCCACATCGCCGTCGTTGTCTACGTCACCCTCCAGGGTGCAGGTCTGCATCTCGAAAGCGCCCAGGTCCGGCGCCGCATCCCGAGGCTGGCCCAGGATGTCGTCGGCGGGCGATTGGGTGGCGTCGGCGGCGTCTACGGCAGGACTGTCAGCCGGGAGAGCGCCATAGTCGTTCACCAGGCGCTCGAACTCCTGACGAATCGTCGCGTTGCCGCTGAGGAAGGCGCCGGCCTCGGGATCCCAGCGCGGCAGCACCACGCTCGTCTGATCGGGCAGGCCGGGGTCGGCGACCAGGCGGTGGGCATCGTCGGTGTAGTTGACCAACTCGCCAGCGTCTTCAGGGATGGCGTTCGGCCCGTTCCAGTAGAGGTTGTTGTCCAGAACGAAGGTGAGGGTCTCCCCAGGTGGCGTGTCGGAGAAATCGTTGGGCCGGCTGGGATTCTCCGCGCCCATGGCGCCCGTGGGATCGGCCCAGATGTTGTTGTAGAAGTGGATGTTCTCGTTGGGCGGGTTGTCGCCCTCGGTGTTGAGCCGCATGGCGTAGGCCAGGGCCGGCAGGTCGCCCACCACCGTGTTGTGGCGGAAGGTGATGTCGCGGGCACCCTTCACACCGAAGGCGGCGCGCATCACGTTGGACGCATTGCCCAGCAAAAGGTTGTTCTCCACCAGCACGTCCTGGGCCTCGTGGAAGGACTTGCCATCCTCGCCCAGCAGCACGAAGTAGCAGCCCGTGCTGCCCTGCCAGTTGAGGAAGACGTTGCGGCGTACGGTGATGCGCTCGTTCTCCGGCAGCCCGGCCGAGTTCTTGATGACGATGAAGCTGCTGGTGTTGTTGCCGTTGACGCGGCCGCTGCCCTCGAAGTCGTTGAAGAAGATGTTGTCCTGGATGGTGACATCGGTGACGCCGTTGGCGTCAATGTGCTCGTCGGAGCCCGTCTGGTTGTAGAACACGTTGCCCTCGACGAGCACGTCCCGCGCTCCGTAGTTGACCTTGAGCAGGTCGTTGTTGAAACTGTCGTGGATGACGTTGTTCCGCAGGGTGATGCGGCTCACGGCTTCGTCACCTCCGGGCGGGCCAAGCAGGTCCTGGATCTGAATGACCAGCGCGCCGGCCCCAGGCCCGCTGTGGGCGATGTCGAAGCCCTCCAGAGTGATGCCCTGCCCGTAGAAGCAGGTGACCACGGTGGCGTCATGGCGCAGTTGCGCCTGGTAGGGAACCTCGGAGCGGACTGTGACCCCCTGACTGAACGTGCCTCGCAGTCGCACCCGTCCAGAGTACGTGCCGGGTCGGACCAGCACCGTGCTGCCGTCCGGGACGCTATCCAAGGCGTGGGTGATGGTGGCCCAGGGATTGCCTTCTGAGCCGTCGCCCGTACTGTCGCTGCCGTCGGTGGCCACGTAGTAGATGCCCTGGGCCGATGCGAAGGTCGCAGCTAGAGCTATCAATACCAATCCAACGATCAAAACGCGACTCTTCATGGTGTATCCTCGAAGCTGGCGAGTAACGAGTCCACGAGTACCCCGTTGCCTCATTGCCTCGTTGCCTCATTACTCACACCTCTCCTCCCAATGCACCGCCACCAGCATGATGTCCACGATGTCAACATCGCCATCGTCGTC
>JACNHM010000568.1 GCA_014383605.1 Chloroflexota bacterium | reverse complement strand
CAAAACGGGAGCGGGTTGCAGCCGCAACGGTCACGGATGCAACCGCTCCCACATCGTCACGCCCCCCTCGTTGAGGAAGGCGTCTTACTCAGTCATGCTCCGTCATGCCCACGAAGTCGCCGTGCCAGGTGTGGTACCAGACCTGGCCGGTGTAGCCATTGACGCTGAGCATACCGGTCACTTCGCCATCCGTCAGAACGTGCAGGGTGTAGTAGCCGTAGAAGGCGTCAGCCTCATCGGCCACGGCCGTCCCCGGCAGATTGACGTCCAGCCATTGCTGGGCATCGCTTCGGGCCTGCTGCGGTGTCACAGTCGCCGGACCAGAAGGCCGGCCCCACCAGCCGCCCATCATGCCGCCCATGTGCCCGTATTTCGAGTTCCACATCATATTGGGACCGGGTTCAGGATAAACGGCTCCCGTATAGCGGTTGACGAGGAGCTCAAAGGCATGGAGGCCCGTGTTCTCCTCCTCGACCTCGGCGTAAAAGTGGTTGCTGAACTCCATTACCTCGGTAAGGGCCAGGTCCGGGTTGCCATAGGCCGCCAGGTACCGTCGAACGGCCTCAATGGCCTGGTCCATGGTGATCGGGGCGCCAGTGTCATCAGGGTATTTCCAGTCCCAGCCACCGTGCATGGGGAAGCCGTTGGATCCGAGACCATAGGGCCCTGGGCCGGTGACACCCGTCGTAGGGTTGATACCGTACCCTCCACGGCCCCAGCCACCCATCATGCCCGGGCCCATCATGCCGTAGCCACCGTAACCGCCCCAGGGCCCCTGGGCGTAGGTGCGGATGGTCAGCCAGCCGCCGACGCCCAATGCGCCAACCAGGGCCAGAGCCAGCACCAGAGCGATACGTTTCCAGGTCTTGCTTGTCGTGTTCATGTCGTTTTCGTTCCTCCTTTGAATTGTTGTCGTTGGCGGGATTGCTCGCCGCCGGTTCCTTTGCGCGTCGTGCGCTGAGCGAATTCCTGCTGTGAGCTACACCTCGAGACTTTGGCGCATGTCCTCGTACTCGGTTTTGGAGATCTCGCCGCGGGCGTAGCGTTGCTTGAGGATCTCCAGCGGCGATTCGGTCAACTCGCCGCGCTGCGCCGTGAATGGGGATGACGAAATGCTCTTGACCCCGGGAAAGAGACTGCTCAGCAGCCACACGGCCAGGGCAATGATCACCACCCAAAAGACGATCATGAAAAGGAGCCACAGGCCTCCCATACCGAAACCCATCATGACATTCACCTCCTCCTATTGTGTGTGCAGTTGGAGACAGCATCAATGGTCTGTCTTCGTTACTACCTGGAGTGTAGCAGGTGGTTATGACAGGCTCTTAACGGGAATATGAAGGTTGTGTGAAGATTTCGGGGTCAGGAGGCGAGGGGTAGGGTGAACGTGAAGACGCTGCCCTGGCCGGGGCCGGGGCTGGCGGCCCAGATGCGCCCGCCATGGGCCTCCACCAGGTGTTTGGCGATGGTCAGGCCGATGCCGCTGCCACCGCCCGTGCGAGAGCGGGACTTGTCCACGCGGTAGAAGCGCTCGAAGATGTGAGGCAGATGTTCGGCCGGGATGCCGATGCCGCTGTCCTGCACTGCCATGACCACTTCCCGGCCCTCGCGCCAGGCGCGGACGGTCACCTGGCCCTCGGAGGGCGTGTACTGGAGGGCGTTGCCCAGCAAGTTGAGCAGCACCTGGATGATGCGGCCGGAGTCGGCCCGCGCCTGGGGCAGGTCAGTTGGAATGTCCAGGCGCAGGCTCACGCCTTTGTCCTCAAACTGGGGCCGCAGGCGATCGGCGGCGGCGTGGATCAGGTCGGCCGGGACGACCGTTCGGAGGTTGAGGGAGACCTGGCCGGCCTCGGCGCGGGACAACTCTTCCAGATCGTGCACCAGTCGTTGCAGCCGGGCAACCTCGCGCTGGACGAGCAGGAAGGTGGTCGGTTCGGCGGCTATCACGCCATCCACCAGGCCTTCCATGATACCCTTGATGCTGCTGAGGGGAGTGCGCAGCTCGTGGGCCACATCGCCGATGAGCTCCAAGCGGCGTTCTTCCGTTTGCTCCAGAGTCTCGGCCATCTGGTTGAAGGCCTGCGCCAGTGCGCCCAGTTCATCCTGGCCGGGCACCTGGACCCGTTCGTGATAGTCGCCAGCGGCGATGCGCTGGCTGGCCTGCATCATGCTTCGGATAGGGCCGACGATGCGCCGGGTGGTGAAGGTGCTCACGGCCACGGCGGCGGCAAAGGCGGCCACGGCGGCGACGGTCAAGATCTCGTTGATGGCAGCATGGAAACTCTGGTCCAGGTCGGCGGCCAGGGCCGGATCGTAGCCCAACAGGGCCTCCATGCGCGCGATGTGCCGGGCCAGGGCGGTGGGGGCAAGGAACTCGGCCGTGCCGGCAAGGACCACTCCCCCAACCAGGATGATGACCAGGTAGGAGAGGAAAAGCTTTCCCCCCAGCCGTTGGCGAAGCGTTTGGAACAGTTTCACAGCGGTTCCGCCTCAAAACGGTAACCGGCGCCCCGCACGGTGGCGATCAGCGTCGGGTTCGCCGGGTCGTCTTCCACCTTCTTGCGGATACGCCCGATGTGGACGTCCACCACCCGTTCGTCGCCGTAGTAGTCATAGCCCCACACCTGTTCGATGAGCTGCTCTCGGCTCAGCACCCGGCCGCGATGCCGGGCCAGGGCGTGGAGGAGATCGAACTCGATGGCGGTCAACTCAACGGGTTCATCGTCCTTCCAGACCCGGCGGGCGTCGGGATCCATGCGCAGACGGCGGAAGGTCAACACCGGTTCGGTCGTGGCCGCTCCCCGCCCCCGGCGCAGGATGGCCTTCACCCGGGCCACCATCTCCCGCGGGCTGAAGGGTTTGGTCAGATAGTCATCAGCGCCCACGCTGAGGCCCACGATTTTGTCCGTCTCGTCAGTCCTGGCGGTCAGCATCAGGACGTAGACGTCGGATTCCTGGCGCAAGCGTCGCAGCACCTCTATGCCGTCCATGCCGGGCAGCATGATGTCCAACACGACGAGGTCTGGTCGGAAGGCGCGAGCCGCTTTGAGCGCGGCGAGCCCATCCATTGCCGTGTAAACGGTGTAGCCTTCTTGCTCCAGGTAGGCCTGCACCGTGTTGGCGATGGTCGGCTCGTCGTCCACGACGAGGATTCTGCGGGAACTGTCTGGCACGGTTTCGCCCTTTGGCTAGATGAACAGCGTGATGGCCGAGTCGCGGGCCTCCTGGACGTAGGTGCCCACGGCGCCGTACTCGTCAATCCAATCCTGGCGCAAATCCTGGCGGCTGATGCCCATGATCTCCATGGTCATCTCGCAGGCGATGATCTTGCCGCCCAATTCCTTGAAGTCGGCCATCAGCTTTTCCAGCGAGGCGACGTTGGCCTTCTTCATGCGTTGCTGGATCATCCACTTGCCCAGGCCCAGCATGTGCATCTTGGAGAGCGGACCTTTTTCCAGGCCGCCTTTCTGCAACCGCTGCAGGCCCCAGAAGGTGAAGTAAATGGACACCTCCATGCCCATGGCCAGAGCGCCGTTGCCGACGATCAGCGCGCTGTAGACCTTGTCCATGTCGCCGCTGTGCAGGATGATGGTCGCCCGCTCGGTTGTCGTGCTATGCTGGTTCATTCCTGTTCCTCCTACCGAGGTTTGAAGGTTCGGAGTTCGGCGTTCAGCGTTCGGCGTTTGCCGCCGAACTCCGAACCCCGAACGCTGAGCTCCGATTATCTCTGGATGCGAATCAGCCAGTCTGTGTCCGTCCCTTCGACGCACAGCAGTTCCAGCCCCAGGGCCTTGACGGCCATGGGAATCTCCTTCTTCGAGGCCGGATGCGTGCCGGTCACCTCGATGACGTCGCCTGGCGTGGCCTTGCGCAACGCCTTGCGGGCTTCGACCAAGGGCACGGGACAAGTCTCGCCACGGCAGTCCACTTTGATGTTGGCTTCGATCGCCGGACACGTCGCCTTTCGGGTATCTACCTTGATAGCATCCATTGGTTACCTCACTCCGTGAATTCCACGATCAGTTCGTTGACGTCCCACAATGGCTCGATCTTCTCCCGGATATCCTCGCGGATGGCGTTAGCGAACTGATGGTCAGCGGGCAGATGGAGCACCACGCGCACCGTGCCGTCGGCGACTTCGATGTCCGTCACCAGCTTGGTGCGCACCAAATCCAGCCCGACCACGGGGTTCATCACCCGCTTGAGCCGCTTGCGCACTACTTCGACCGTCGTCGGCAGCCGCTCTGTGACCAGCCCGTGGCGTTCTTCGTAGTTCTGGATGGCGGCGCGCAGCCCGTCCACGGCCAGCACGGAACAGTGCGTCTTGATCGGCGGCAGGCCGCCCAGCGC
>JACNHM010000154.1:7864-22850 GCA_014383605.1 Chloroflexota bacterium | reverse complement strand
CGACGATGGGCCGCGTGGGCAGCGGCGTGATGCCGGGGATGACGGTGGCAGTGACGGGGGCCGTGGCCAGGGGCGTCGGCCCGGCGGTGGGCGTGGGCGTGGCGGTGCGGCAGGAATAGTCGGCTTCGTCTCGCAGGCGGACGATCTCCGGATCATCCTGCACCGTCAGGGCGGCACCGTACTGCTCGGCGGCCTCGCACCATTGCTCCTTGCGGGCCAGCGCCTCGCCGTACTGCCGGTAGGCGTCGAGCAGCCGCTGCTCCACATCCCGGTAGTCGGGGCGGCGTTGGTACAGCTCGGCAAAGGTAACGATGGTCTTCTGCCAGTTGGCGCCCCAGGTGCCGACCCCTGCGGCGTAGAGGGCGGCCAGGTCGCGCTGCTCCTGGGCCTGGGCATCATCCGGCCGCAGCGCCAGCGCCTGATCGAAGCTGCGCAGCGCGGCCTCCAGATGGTCAGCCTGGGCCAACTGCAGGCCGTGTTGATAGCGGGCCTGGAAGAGCATCTCTTCCACCGCCTGCGGTTCGTAATCTGGAGCGAGGGTGCGCAACTGCTCCAGCCGCAGTGCCGCCTCTTCCCATTGCTGCTGCTCGAAGAGCTGGCGGGCGTCGGCGAGGAGGGCGTCCAGGGCGCTTGTCTGCGGTGTGCCTGGCGGCGGTGTGGGAACCGGAGTCGGCGTGGGGACGACCGTGGCCGTCGGCGTCTCGCCGCGCTTTGCTGCCTCCTCCAGCTCGCGCAGGCGGGCCAGGGCCGCTTCGTGCTCCGGCGCCAGCTCCAGCACGCGGGCGAACTCCGCCTTGGCCAGGATCTGCTGGCCGCTGTTCAGGTATTGCAGTCCGCGCTGGAAGTGCTCGGCCACGGCCGTGGCCTGGAGCACCTGACGTTGCTCCAGGCCGTGGCGCAGGCCCAGCATTCCCGCCAGCAGCAGGCCACCCAGGCCCAGAATCAGCACCAGCGCCAGGGCTGCCAGCAGCGGCCAGCGCGGCCCCCGCCAGCGGCGGCGACGCGGCGCAACCACGGGCTTTTTATCTGATGGACTATCGTTTGAAATCGGTGTTCTTTCGACCATAAGAAGCTCAGAGTTCAAAGCTCAAAACTGGCGATGACGGGCAGTTTTGGGCTTTGAACTTTGGATTTTGGATTTATCGTAGCGCCATCTCTCGCGGTGGCATGACGACGTAAGGCTTGCCACTGCTGGGATCCACCAGGCTGACCTCGACGCGGCCCCGCGCCGGCGCATCGGCCGGCAGCGGCAGCACCTGGCTGAACGGCTCGTCCGGGCTGGCGCTCACCTCTGCGTCGTAGATGCGGCGGTTGTCCAGCGTGACGATCAAGCGGCCGGCCAGTCGGCGGGTGGGGAAGAGGCTCAGGCGCAGGCCGCCGGCTTCGGGGCGCAGGTTGAGGGCTCCCCCCGGCCCGGCGTGCAGGATGCTGCCCACGCCAGCCACGGGGAACCAGGTCTCCTGCCAGCTCAACGTCTGGCCGGCCCCCAGCTCCGCCCAGTCGTCGAAGGTGGGCGCCACGCCGCCGTGCAGCTCCACGTAGCCGGAGCCGTCGTCGGTCCAGTTGTCGGCAGCGATGGCCGCATCGCCCCAGCCGAAAGCGAAGCCCTTGGCCCCGCGGGCCACGTTGCTGGGGAAGATGCGCACCATGCCCTCGTCGTCGGCGTGATCGTAGACGCCCACGAAGCCGCCCTGGGCCGCCGGCCGGGCGAAGAAACCCAGGTACTCCCGCCAGGTGTTCAGCCGGCTCACGTCCCGCCCCTCGTGGACGGGCCAGGAGAAAGGCTGGCCGGCGCCGGGCAGGCGGGCGTCGCCCGTGGAATGCACCGTCATCTCCGAGACGGGGAAGATGAACTGCAAGCCCTCTGAAGGGCTGTTGCCGCCGCCGGGCGCCAGCATGGCGTTGCTCCAGAACTTGTAGCGCACCGCCTGGGCCGTGGGGTTCTCCAGCGTGATCTGGACGTCGAAGGCGGCGCGGCCGGGGTGCAGAGTCACCGCCACCCGCGCCCGCAGGCGGTCATTGTCGCCGTCGGAAAGGTGCACGGTGGCGCGGCCATCGTCGCCGCGGGCGAGGCGATACGGCCAGGGAATGCCCCACTCGTAGCCGTGCTCCTCCACCGGCAGCCCCCACTCCAGTCCGCCGGCGGCCAGCCACCAGTTGGCTCCTTCCAGCGTCGGCGGCCCCCACTGCGTGGGCTTGATGACCGGGTTGCGGTAGAAGAGGTTGTGGCCCGTGGGCTTGAAGATGCACTCGTAGACCCGCCCGCCCAGCTCCGGCAGCAGCGTCAACCGCAGGAACTCGTTCTCCAGCACGATGAGCCGGTACGTCTTCGGCTCTGGCTGGGGGTTGGAAGCCTCGTAGGCGGCCCGGTCCAGCACCTGGAGCGGGAAGTTGCCCTGCTCTGCGTCCACCGCCGGGCGCAGGAAGGCCGCGTAGGGGTAGGTGGGAATGGTGACGGTGGTCTCCCGCACGGTCACCGGAGGCAGCGCCGCCGCCGACGGCGTGCCCACGGGCGCGGGCGGAATGTCCGTCGCCACAGGGATGGCCTCCAGCGGCTGGTCGAGCTTCACGTAGGCCCGGCTGACCCACCCCGACTGCCCGTCCACGCAGCAGACGTGTACCCATGTGCCCTCGGCGTTGCGGGCCAGGACGGTCAGTTGCTGGCCAATCCGCACGGTGCCGACGCGGGGAAAGCTCGTGTCGGGCCCCTGGCGCACGTTTAGGGCGTAGAGGGTCACTTCGGCGCTGACGACGGGGGTGGGTGTGGGTGTGGCCGTGGGCGGGGCAGGCGTGGCCGTCGGCGTGGCTGTGGGTGCTTCCGCCACCGTCACCGCCAACGCTTCCTCGGCGGTGTTCCTGGCACCGTCGCGGATGCGCACGACGAGCTGATAGAGACCCGCCTCCTGCGGCGTCCAGGCCACGTGCAGCGTCTGCGTCACGGCCTGGCCGGCCAGTGTCTCATCGTCCAGCAGTTCTCCGTCCAGGAATGCCTCCAGCCGCGTCACGCCCACGTTGTCGGCGGCCTCGATGCCGATGTCTACGGTCTGCCCAGCGGCGATCTCCGAGGGTGACAAGGCCAGCGCCAACTGGGGCGGCGTGATGTCCGTCAACATGCCGGCGATCATGGCCTCGCCGCCCGGCTCCAGCGTCAGCGTCTCCTGCAGCGGGGCAAAGCCCTCGTGCTCGACGACGAGGAGGTGGCCCGTCGGCGCCAGCGTGAGCGTGATGGGCGTCTGGCCTTGCTCGATGGCGTTGACCTTGACCACGGCGCCGTGCGGCTGGACGTCAATGCGCAGGGTGGCTGGCCCCGATTTGGGCGTCGGCGACGGCTCAGGCATGGCCGTGGGGGGCAGCGGGGGCGGCGTGGGCCGGCCACACCCGGCGCCCGCGGCCAACAGCAGTACCAGCACGCTGACCAGAATCAGCCAGCGTGGTCGAAAGGATAGAGAGAAAAATGATGTGTTCATGGCGACATTATAGCCCGATTCCGTGCTGCTGTCCAAAGGCGGCACGCCAGGTGCAAGACACGTGCCACGTGCGTTGCACCTGGTCCTATTGAGGCAGGCTGTGATAGATCTTCTGGTAGCTGTGGTAGCGCGTCGGTGACACGATCCCTTGCTGCACGGCCCTTTTCACCGCGCAGCCCGGCTCGTGGGTGTGCGAGCAGTCGCCGAAGCGGCAGCTCCCCTGCACGGCAGTGATTTCCGGATAGAAACGGGACAGCTCCTGGCGGCGCAGGCCGCTCAGGCCGAACTCACGGATGCCCGGCGTGTCCACGACGAAGCCGCCGACTGCCAGCTCCAGCAGGCTGACCTGCGTCGTGACGTGCCGGCCCTCGTGGTGGGTGTCGCTGATCTCGCCAGTGCGAAGCTGCAGGCCGGGCTGCACCGCCGTCAGCAGCGACGACTTGCCCACGCCGGAAAGACCGGCCAGCACGGTCATGCGTCCCCGCAGAGCCTCACGCAACTCGTCCACTCCCTGGCCGGTGAGGGCGCTGGTGAAGAGCACCCGGTGGCCCAGGCTCTGGTACGGCTGCAGCGCGGCGCGGCAGGCGGCCACGTCCTCGGCCAGATCAATCTTGTTGACGCAGATGATTGGCGACAGGCCGTTGCGCTCGGCAGCGATCAGGTAGCGGTCCACAAGCTCTAGCCAGAGGGCCGGATCGCGCCAGGAGGCGACGATGAGCAACTGGTCTGCGTTGGCGGCGATGACCTGCTTGAGATGCGGGTAGAACACATCGGGCCGCGCCAGCACGCTGCGGCGCGGCAGAACGGCTTCCACGACGCCGCGGTCCGAGCCGTTCTCGGAGACGAGCACGGCATCGCCGACGGCGACGACGTTGGTGAAGCCGGTGTCCTGGGCGCTGAGCGAGCCGCGCAGCCCGCAGATCAGGCTGCGCCCGTCCAGGTGCACGCGGCACAGGCTGCTGCTGACTGCGACGACGATGCCCGGCTGCTCCCCAGCCTCTTGCGCCGGGAGTGGGTTTTCGTCGGCGTCGGTCTTCCCTTGCAGAGCGGCCAGCGCTGCGGCCTCGACGGCGCGGCGGCGGTCTCTCTCCCCCCGGGGCATGACCCGCTCGCTCTGTGATAGCTCGTCAAGGCCATCAAGGTCGTCGGAACTCTCGGGCATCCAATCTTTGCGGCGCACCCGCTTTGGCTTGCGGTTGTGCTTGATTTGCTTGCGCACGGCGCGCATCTCGTTGGCAGCATGGAGGTGCTGCCAGTGTCGTTCTTGGCGACTGGGCACGGTGATGCTCCTGTGATGTGCAAAAGGGTGGAAAACAAACAAGGCCATGAGCTGTGCGATCTCGTCGCCGGCTCATGGCTGAGGAAAGTCGAGAGGTTGTGTGCGCAGTTCCGCGCTACACATCCCATCCCAGAAAGGCGTGGCGAGCGAGATCAACACGAACGGTGATGACTGGAACAGCGTGTATCTGGGTCATAGTGCTCGCCTCCTTTCTTGACGTGGGTGATGTGTTTCAGAACTGCCGAGATTATACGTCAAATGCTGGGGTTGTCAAATCGCCCGGTGCAAACGAGGCGACGGAACGGCTGACCTGCGGCCCCATCGGCTTGATCGGCGGATCACATGCCCACGCCGGCCACGGGCGTGCCGCAGCGCGTGCAGCGGCCGTCGGCGATCTGATGCTTGAAGATCTGGTAGCCGAAGCGGGCGATCAGCGTCTCGCCGCAGTGGTGACAGAGCGTGTTCTCGGAGGCCTGCCCCGGCACGTTGCCCACGTAGACGTAGCGCAGCCCGGCTTCTTGTCCGATCTCCCAGGCTCGCTGCAGCGTGCTCACCGGCGTCGGCGGGCCATCGCGCATCTTGTACTGGGGATGGAAACGGCTGACGTGCCAGGGCACATCCACGCCCACCTCGCCGGCCAGGAACTCGGCCACCCAGCGCAGCTCTTCCTCGCTGTCGTTGAGGCCGGGGATGACCAGCGTGGTCACCTCCAGCCAGATGCCCAACTCGCGCATGAGCGCCAGGTTTTCCAGCACCGGCTCCAGCCTGGCCCCGCACAGCTTGCGATAGAACTCCCCTCGCCCCGCTTTCAGATCCACGTTGGCGGCGTCCAGGAGCGGCGCGCCGCCTGGCTCCTGCGGCCCCAGCAGCGTCAGGAGTTCCGGCGTCATGTAGCCGTTGGTGACGAAGACGTTGGCGATGCCTGCTTCGTGGGCCAGGCGGGCGGTGTCTATGGCGTACTCGGCGAAGATGGTCGGCTCGGTGTAGGTGTAGGCGATGGAGCGGGCGTCCAGCCGCCGGGCGGCGGCGACCAGCGTTTCGGGCGAGGCTGGCTGGCCCAGGATCAGATGCTCCTCGCGGGGCGTCTGGGAGATCTCCCAGTTCTGACAGAACTGGCAGCGGAAGTTGCAGCCCGGCGTGGCGATGGAGAAGGCGGTGCTGCCGGGGTAGAAGTGGAAGAGCGGCTTCTTCTCCACGGGGTCGAGGTGTTGGGAGATGGTGCGCCCGTACACCAGCGTGTAGAGCGTGCCGGCGCGGTTTTCTCGCACCTGGCAGACGCCCCGCTGGCCTTCGCCGATGGCGCAGCGGTGGGCGCAGAGGTTGCAGCGCACCTTCTGCTCCGCCAGCGGTTCCCAGAGCAGCGCCTCCCTGGCCTCGGGCGCTCTCTCCCGTCCCAGCATCCTGTCTGGCCTGGTCATGGCTTCCTCCTCTTCAACTGGACATGTGCCTAAAGTATATCACACAACGCGTCCATCCGCCAACAGGCGCTCGGCGTGAAGAAACCGTCATCCTCGGAGAGAGGTTTCTTCATCGGCTTATCATCTGGGCCTGGTATCATGGCCTTCACTGCGGGTTACCACTCAGCCGCTCCCACCGGATCGCCAGATCCGGCGGCTGGACCAGCTGAACTCAACACTGCGGGCCAGAAACCTTCAGCATGAAGCTGATTTCGGCTCCTGCGGGCCTGGACTGCCAAGTCCAGGCCGAGCAGGGTGGGCAGTCACCACTGCGCAAAGAAAGCATCAGCCCATGTTTTGACGGGACATTCGGCCTGTGCTATACTGCCATGCCTGCGACCAGCGGTCGCATCAGGGATAGCAGAGAAAGGGGAAGGTCGTTTGTTGACCGACGAGATATGGATGGGCTAGCATCGAGAAGCTACGGGGCCATCCTTCGCCGGTGGCTCTGGCTGATCCTGCTCTTGATGGTGGTGACGGTGGCCGTCATCACCTATCGCTCCTCCACCGCTCCACCTGTCTACCAGGCGGCGGTGGAATTGCAGGTGATCGCCCAGGAGCCGGAGGAGGTGTCGCTCTTCACCCCGCTCCGCGGGACCGGCACGGAAGAGGAGATGAGGGCCGTGCGCGGGGAATTCATCAACATCCTCAACAGCCCCAGCATTGCCCGGCAGACCATCGCCGAACTGAACCTGGGTATCAGCGCCCGGCAGTTGCTGGACCGCCTCACCGTGCAATACGAGGACGAATTCATCACCGTCGTCATGCAGGCCGTGGGACCGCAGGCGGCCGAGGCGCTGGCCACGGCGCACGTCAACAACGCCCTGGAGTACTACCGCCAGGCGCGTTCACTCCCTGTGGAAATCACTGAGCAGTTCATCGCTGACCGACTGCGGGAGAGCCAGAAGGAGTTCGCTGTCGCCGAGGATGCCTTTCTGAAGTTCAAGCTGGAGTACAACGTCGGCTCGCTGCATCGGGAGATCGAGGCTGTGCAGGACGTGATCCGCGTCTTGAGCCAGCGACGAGACGAAGCGCGGGTGGAGATGGAGCGTTACCTGGCCCTGGCCGAGGAGATGGAAAGGGAAGAGGCGGAGGCCTTGCAGCGCGTCGAGGAAGCTGAGGCGCGGGCTGTGGCGGCCGAGGAGACCCTGAGGCAGGCCGAAGAAGCAGAGGCGACAGAGGCAACAGAGGGGACGGAGGAGGCAAAGGAGACAGAGGGAGAGACGCTGGAGGCCCTGAAACGCGCCGGGGAAGCCGAACTGCGCGCAGCGACGGCCACGGCGGATCACTACCGGACGGCGGCCCGCGCTTTTGAAGCAGACGCCATCAGTCACGCGGCGACCGCCGCGGGGCACCGCACGGCGCAGACGCAATACGAGCAGATCATCGCCCGGCGCACGGCAGAACTGGCCACGCTCATCGGTCTGAGTGCGGAATACGACACCTTGCAGAACAACCTGGATCAAGCTCAGGGGCGGGTGAGCTTCCTGGCCAGCAAGGCCAACGAGGCGGAGATCAAGCGGAGCCAGGCGCTCAGCGCTGGCTATTTGCAGGTCATCAAACCAGCACAGGCGCCGGGCTCCCCGCTGCCGGCCAACACCTGGCAACTGGTGGGGTTGGGCGCCGTGGTCAGCCTGATTGTGGGCACTCTCCTGGCCTTCCTGCTGGAGATCCTGACCGGCCGGCGGCACCGAGCGGGACAGCACGCAGCACGGTAAGCGGCCGGGGTTGTCGAAGAAGAGTCGCCGGTGAAACGCAACGTCCTTCTCGTTGACTTTGCCCCCAGTCCGGGCGGCTCCATCGTAAGCCTGTATGGCCTGGCCAAGGGCTTGCGAGACAGCCCCTATGCGCCGCGGGTGCTTCTGGCTACTAACAACCCCTACGTGGCGCAGTTCCGTGCCCTGGGCGTGGATGTCTTCACCCTGGACGCCCGGCAGGGACAGGGAGACGCCTACGCTGTCCCGGTGGAGCGGGTGCGGGGCAGCGCTTTCGCCGATTGGATTCGCCACACCGGACCGGCGGCGGCCATCTGGCACGGCGGCGGGTTCTGGCTGCGCCTGGGGCGTCGCATCCTGCCGCAAGCGCGGCGGGTGGCCCGCCTGGCTAAGGCTCACCAGGTGCGGTTGATCCACTGCAACGACGCGGTGTCCATCAGCCGCGTCGGCATCCTGGCGGCCCGTCTGGCGGGGCTTCCCTGCGTCTGTTTCGCCCGTCGCTTCGACCGCCTCGGTCGCTTTGAGCATTGGCTGGCCCGTTCGGTGGACTACTTCGTGTTCAATTCCGACGCGGTGCAGCAGCAATTTCTGGAACAGGAGGCGCAAGGGGCAGGCCGGCGAGTGGTGTACAACGGTCTCGACCTGGAAGACTTTCCCCTCGATCTCGACGGCCAGGCGGTGCGGCAGGAGCTGGGCCTGAAACCGGATGCGCCGGTGGTGGGCATCGTCGGCCGGCTGGTGGCCTGGAAGGGGCACGACCTCTTCCTGCGCGCTCTGGCGCGTGTGGCCGAGGGAGTGCCGGAGGTCCAGGGGCTCGTCGTGGGCAGCGCGGAGGTGAACTGCCCACACTTGCCCCAGGAGCTGCAGCGGCTGGCCGTTTCCCTGGGCCTGGGAGAGAAGGTGCGCTTCGTCGGTCACCGCCAGGATATCGCCGGCGTGCTGGCGGCCATGGACCTTCTGGCCCACACATCCATTGCCCCGGAGCCTTTCGGGCGGGTGCTCATCGAGGGCATGGCGGCGGCCAAACCGGTGGTCGCCAGCGCCGCCGGCGGCGTGCCGGAGATCGTGTGCCACGGCGAGACGGGGCTGCTGGTGGAGCCGGGGGACGTGCAGGGGTTTGCCGAAGCGATGCTCTCGTTGCTGCGAGACCCGGCGCGGGCGGCGGCCCTGGGCCGCGCCGGGCGGCAGCGGGTGGAGGAGCATTTCACCGTCGAGCGGTACGTGCGCCAGGTGCAGGAAGTCTACGGAGCCGTGCTCGGTGATCACTGAACAGGCGGCAGGCAGGGAACTGAAACTGAAGAGTGTGCTGCCGAAGCTGGGGCTGGCCTTGGGTGTGCTGCTCCTGGGCTTCGCTCTGGGCACCGCCCTCACCACCTCCTCCTGGGACATGGTCATCACCGCCGTGGGGTGGATGGCCCAGATCGGCGCCATCCTGCTGGACCCACTGCTCGGCCTGCTGCTTTGGGTGGTCGTCTCTCCCTACGCGCCGTTCATTCACCTGAACCTCCGCCTGGGCAGCGGCATCCCCGACCTGAGCCTGGACCGCCTGGCGGCGGGCTTCCTGTGCGTGGTGATCCTGGCCCAGGTGGCGCGCAAGAGCCGTCGGCTGGCGTCGTTCACGCCGCTGGACGGGGCCATCATCGCCCTTGCGCTGGCCCTGGCCCTCTCCGCCCGAGCCTCTCTGCAAGGGCTTTTGAGCGCCCTGCAACTCATGTTCGACACCTACTTCATCCCTTTTCTGGTCTATTTTTTGGCCAAGAACCTGGTGCGCGACCGGAGGGCGCTGCGCGGGGTCTTCGTCGCTCTGGCCATCATCGCCGGCTATCTCATCTTTCTGACGGCCTACGAGCAACTGACCGGACAAGGGGTCTTCGTCATCGAGGGGCGCGTGGCTAGCTACGGCACAAATCTGACGCGGGTCAACAGCCTGCTGCAGAACCCGGCCTACATCGCCCTGGCCCTGAACCTGGTGCTGCCCTTTGCGCTACGGGCCGGATTGCGCGCCGGCGGCAGCCGGGAACGGTGGGGATATGGCCTGGCCTGCGCGCTGCTCGTGGGCAGCGTCATTTCTCTTTACAACCGCGCCGGCTGGCTGAGTGCTTTTTTGGTGCTGCTGCTCTCCGCCTGGTACTATCCCCGGCTGCGGCGGTGGCTGCTGGTGGCCCTCCTCGTCCTGGCGCCCATCCTGGCCCTCTCCTGGAACACCGTACAGGAAAGCGCGCTGTTTTCCGAGCGGCTGACCAGCGAGCTCAGCATTGGCTATCGGTTGCGCGCCGCCGGTGCGGTATTGCAGTTGGTGGCCAGCCGGCCGCTGTTCGGTGTTGGCTTCAACAATTTTGCGGTGCTGAGCCTGGCCCAGGAGCTGATCACCAAGCACACGTCCAACTGGTGGCTGCCCACGCCGCACAACAGCTATCTGGACGTGCTTCTCTCGGCGGGTCTCCTGGGGCTGTTGCCCTTCCTGGCCCTCTTCGCGTCCCTGGTCTGGGAGAGCGGGCGTCTCTATCGGCGGGCACGGAGCGATCCCGCCGTGGATCGCAGTCTGATCGTCGCCCTCTGGAGCGTGCTCCTGGCCTTCGCCGTGTCCATCGCCACCTTCGACATCGTGGCGGCGCCGTTTTGCGCTCTGGTCTTCTATCTGATCGTGGGCGCGGTCCTGGGCTCGCAGAGCTGGCCCACCGTGTGGGGAGAGAGAGGGGCAGAAGCGGCGTGAGAGTCGTCGTGCTCGGCCTCTATCCCCTCCGGCCCGATTGGATCCTGGGCGGCGAAGAGGCGGTGATCGCCATGCTCGCCGGGCAGCTGGGCCGTGATCCGGCGCTCGACCTGCACGTGATCACCTTTCGGGGCGCAGAGGCGGACGATCGGGTGGAGAGGCTGCCAGGGCTGACCGTCCACCGTCTGGCGCAGCCGGGCCTGGGGCGGCTGACCTGGCATCGGGCGGAGATCCAGCGGTTGCATCAGGCCCTGGCGGCGCTGCAGCCGGACGTGGTGCACGCCCACGGCTCCCAGGTTTACACCGCCGCGGCGGCAAGCTGCGGTTTCCCGGCCGTGGTGACCGTGCACGGCATCATGGCCCGCGAGGCGAAGACCCTGCAGGTCTGGTGGCGACGGGTGGCCCGCACCCTGGACGGCTGGTTTGAACGGCGTGCCCTGCGCGGTGTGCAGGACCTGATCGCCATCAGCCCCTACGTCCTGGAAGCTTACCCCTGGCTGCGGCCGGCGCGCGTGCATCCCATCGAAAACCCGGTGGATGACCTGTTCTTCCAGGCAGTGCGCCAGGAGGAAGCGGCCCGCATCCTCTGCCCGGCGCGGGTGATCCCCCGCAAGGGGATCCTCTTCCTGCTGCAGGCTCTGCCGCCGCTGCTGCGGGAGTTCCCCGCTCTGCAGTTGCGTATCGCCGGCCAATCGCAGGCCATGCCCTCTTACTTCGAGGCCTGCCAGTCCTTCATCGCCGGCCAGAGGCTGGGCCAGCACGTCCGTTTCCTGGACAATCTGAGCCTGGCGGAGATGGCGGGGGAATATGCCCGGGGCACGCTGGCCGTGCTCCCTTCGATGCAGGAGACGGCGCCGGTGGTCATCGGCGAGGCCATGGCCGTCGGCGTGCCGGTGGTGGCCACCGGCGTGGGCGGCGTGCCACACATGGTGCAGGAGGGGGCCACGGGGCTGTTGGTGGACTACGGCGACGTGGACGGCCTGACCGCGGCGCTGCGGCGCATGCTGAGCGATGGTGAGATGCGGCGAGCCATGGGTCAGCAAGCCCGCGCCCAGGCTGAGCAGCGCTTCCGCTTGAGCGCGGTGGCGGAGCGCACGAAGCGAGTTTATGCAGACATCATGGCAAAATCCAAAATTCAAAGCTCAAAGTCCAAAAACGTCCCCGGCATTGCGGGCTTTGAGCTTTGAACTCTGAGCTTTGTGACGCATATGCAATTCACTGTTGAAGGACAGATCGTTGACGGAGCGGCACTCTTCCGCCACGTCTTCGCCGGCGATGCGGTCGAACGCTACCATCCGAACTTCGTCAAGTTCTACGGCGGCCTGACCCGGCCGGGGCCGTTGGCGGCCCACGTCCGCCACGTGCGCGCGCTGTTCCGCCAGGCGCGCTGCGACGTGGCCGGCAGGACCATCCTGGATGTGGGTTGCGGCTACGGCGTGTCGGCCATCCTGTTGGCCCTGCTCGGCGCTGGCGAGACCCACGGCGTGGATTGCCAGCCCCGTACCCTGCAGACGTTCCGGGGGATTCTGGAAGCGCTGCCTGTGCGCCTACCGGTCCATCCCGCCCTGGCCGACGCCGCCGCACTGCCCTACGCCGACGGCACCTTCGACGCGCTGCTGGCCGTGGAGGCCCTTTCCCACTTCCGGCGGGTGGACGATTTCCTGGCCGAGGCCGCCCGCGTGCTCCAGCCGCAGGGCGTGCTCATCATCTCCGACGCCAACAACGGCGCCAACTGGCGGCGGGCCTACCGCACGCGCCGCATCTGGGAGGCCTTCGAGAACGGGCCGCCCACCGACAACTGCTACGGCCACGTGGTGCGCCGAACGTTCCTGCAGCGGCGGCGGGAGATCATCGCCGAGGCTTTCCCCGGCCTGAGCGAGGAGGAACTGGACTTCCTGAGTCGGGGCACGTCGGGGCTGTGGCGGACGGAGATCGTGGAGGCGGTGCGGCGCTACGTGGAGACGGGCGAACGCCCGCAGCAGGTCTACCGTTGGGGCACCTGCCCCGTGGATCCCACCATCGGCCACTACGCCGAATACCTGTTCCAGCCGCTGGAACTCAGGCGGCGCATGGAAAGCTACGGCTTTCGGGCGCGGGTCATCTCCCATTTCGGCGGGGCGCGAGGGGGGCTGGTGGCCAAGCTGAACCGCGTCCTGAGCTGGCAGCCGCTGACGCCGCTGAGCATCCACGTCGCCCGTGGCTTCGTCATCGTCGCCCGTCGCTTGTAGGCCCCAATTTCAAACCTCAAAGGGCCAGAAGGGGGCAAAGCCTTCGGGACAGGCTTTGGTCATTTGAAGTTTGGAGTTTGAGCTTTGGATTTTGAGCTTCCCATGTCCATGCGCGTGCTAGTCGTGACCAACATGTACCCCACGGCGGCGGATCCCGCCTTCGGCACTTTCGTGCGGGACGAGGTGGAGGCGCTGCGCTGCCTGGGAGTGCAGGCAGACGTGCTCCTCATCAACGGCAAGGCCAGCCGCTGGAACTACCTGTGGGGGCTGCCCCGGTTCTGGTGGCGGCTGGCGCGGCGCCGCTGCGACCTGGTGCACGCCCACTACGCGTTGACGGGGCTGGTCGCCCGGATGCAATGGTGCGTCCCGCTGGTGGTCACCTTCCACGGCGCGGAGGTGGCGTTGGGCTGGCCGGCCCGCCTGTCCCGCTGGCTGCGGGATCGGGCCGATGCGGTCATCGTCACCTCGCCGCGGGTGCGGGAAGACCTGGGCGCGCCGGGTGCGGCGGTGATCCCGCCGGGGGTGGATTTCGGACGCTTTCGGCCGGGCGACGGCGCGGCGGCGCGGCAGGCGCTGGGCTTGCCGTTGGACAAGGAGTTGGTGCTTTTCGTCGGGCGGGCGGCGTGGGACAAGCGGCTTGATGCCGTGGAAGAGGCGGTGCGGCTGTTGCAGGCCGAGCGGCCTGGCGTGGAGCTGGTGCTCGTTTCCGGGCAGCCGCACGACGTGGTGCCCACGTACATGAACGCTTGCGACGTGCTGCTGCTCATCTCCACCTACGAAGGCTCACCGATGGTGGTCAAGGAGGCGCTGGCCTGCAACCTGCCGGTGGTGGCCTCGGACGTGGGGGACGTGGCCCAGGTCATCGGCGGCGTGGAGGGGTGCGCGCTGTGCGACGGCACGCCGCAGGACGCGGCGCGCAAGCTGGCTGGCGTGCTGGCGCGAGGCCGGTTGGCCGCCGGCCGGCAGGCCGTGGCCCATCTTTCGTTGGAAGAGAGCGCCCGCCGGGTCGCCGAAGTCTACCGACAAATGCTGTTGGAGAAGAAGGAAACAAGTAGACAAGGAAACAAGTAGACAAGGGAAGCGTAGCGGGCAAGATCTTGTCTGTTTGTGTACTTGTCTACCACACACCCTGGAGAACCACAGGCGTATGCGCATCTTGGTCGTCTTGGGCGAAGGGGGTCACAGCGTGGAGATGCTGCGGCTGTTGGAACTGCTGGGCCCCAAGCCGGAATACGAATACCACTACTTCCTGGTCAAAGAAGAAGGCGTCTCCGAGCAACGCATCCGCTATCCGGGGCCGATCACCCGCGGCAACCGCCCGCACTGGAAGGACGAGAACCTGTTCATCGTGGCGCTCAAGTACCTTCGTCTGGCTTTGCAGTCGCTGTACGCCCTGCTGCGGGTGCGGCCGCGAGTGATCATGCACTCCGGGCCGGGCATTGCCATACCCATTGCCCTGCTGGGCAAGCTGGCCGGCGCCAGGATCATCTACGTGGAAAACGGGGCGCGGGTGCGCGTGCTCTCGCGCAGCGGCCGGATCATGTACGGCGTCGCCGACCTCTTCTTCGTGCAGTGGCCGGAGTTGCAGCAGGTATGTCCGAAAGCTATCTACGCCGGGAGTCTGCACACGTGATCCTCGTCACCGTCGGTTCGGGCGATTTCGATCCCCTCATCCGGGCCGTGGACGAGATCTGTGCCCGGCGGCCGGAGATGGAGGTGCTGATGCAGATCGGGCTGGGCCGCTACGAGCCGCGACATGCGGGCTTTTTCCGCTTCGCCCCCACGCTGGAGCCTTACTACGAGCAGGCGGACCTGGTCATCGCCCACGGCGGCGTCGGGGTGACCATGGAGGTGCTGAACCGGGGACTGCCGCTCATCGGCATGGACAACCCCGATCGGCCCGACCAGCACCAGGTGGACTTGTTGAGCCACCTGGCGGAGGGCGGCTACCTGGTCTGGTGCCGTGACCTGGGCCAGTTGGAAGCGACCATGGACAGCATGGACCGCCGCCAGCTGCGACGCTGGCAGCCGGACCCTTGCACCATCCACCTCATCGTGGACGAGTTCTTGCAGCAGCTTTTGCCAGGAGACGGTCAGCGGAAAAGCGGAAGGAGCGGAAAACAAGAA